>NZ_JBEXYL010000237.1:0-3854 GCF_040630895.1 Streptomyces sp. NPDC005728 | reverse complement strand
CGAACTACTCTCCGAGAACGACACCATCCCGGCTGCCGGTTAGCCACCGAGCCTGGAGCCCAAATGGTGGGGCAGGTCATCTGAACTGGCTTGCCCTGTAGGGCGGGTGAGAAGGATGTCGCTGTGCCCAAGCCTTATCCCGACGAGTTCCGCGAGGACGTCGTGCGAGTCGCGAGAAACCGCGGCCCGGGCGTGACACTCGAGCAGGTGGCCGCCGACTTCGGCGTCCATGCGGTGACGCTGTCGAAGTGGATGCGCCGCGCAGACATCGACGACGGGGTGAAACCCGGAACCACCAACCAGGAGAACGCGGAACGACGGGCCGCGCGTCAGGGATCAAGCTGCTGGAGCAGGAGAACGAGGTCCTGCGCCGGGCCGCGGCTTACCTGTCGCAGGCGAATCTGCCGGGAAAAGGATCTACTCGCTCGTGAAGGAGCTGGCCGTGGACGGGGTCCCCGTCACGGTCACGTGCCGGGTCCTGAAGCTCGCCAGACAGCCCTACTACCGCTGGCTCGACCGACCGGTGACCGATGCCGTGTAGAAAAGCTCGATAGATTCAACGAACCTACGCAAAGCCGAAGTTGGATATCTGTTTACGGAGGCCCCTCATGACGAAATTGCGGAATCATCAGGAGCTAGATGTGCTGGTGGTCGCGGTGGCCCCCGTGGGTGCGCAGGTCGAATCGGACGGCACGCAAGGATTCATCGATCAAGTGAAGCATGCGTCTTGGTGGGACGAGAGCATCGCACCGCCCCAGATCGGTGACGAACTCCATGTCGTTGTCCTGAACGCCGACCGCGAACCTCCCCGGTTCAGCGCATTGCAGCGAGACATCGACGTTGCTCGGCGCCTGCGCGGCGCGACGCCGCCCTAACGGGCGAGGGTGACGCGGATGGGCTGGTCGGGGCAGGCGGCCAAGTGTTCGGCGAGGGGTCTGTTCGTTGGGGTCGATGCTCAGCCGGTAACGGGTCTTGTCGGCGACCCAGTTGGTGACGTAGGTGCACCAGTTGCCGTCAGGCGCCTACGTCACTCAGATCGGAGTGGCTCTCACCGTCGCGTTGAGCACGGTCAAGACCAGCAGAGCACCGGCGACCAGGCGGGAGGCGGCCACCCAGCCATGCTTGCCGGCGTGCGCGATGACGCCGCTGAAGTAGGGTGCCGAGTTCGCCGGGCCCTCGTGTCAGGGTGAGTACTCATTTCGCCGGTGTGGCCACCAGCGTCGCGGGAGCAGCCCGCGCGAACGTCATCTCACGCGGCATTGCTTCACGCGCGAGAGGTCTCTCCTCGGCCTTATCGGCCTGGACGGCTCTGGGGGTCTGAGCGCGGGTCTGCTGTCAGGGCTTGATCAGGGTGGCGGCGAGCTCGCGGCCGCGGTCGGTCCACGTCGCGGGCTTCATGGTGGCCGGATCGAGGCGTACCGACAGGCGGCGGCCCTCGGCGAATACTGACTCGCCGTCCGGGGAGACCAATCGGAACCGATAGTCGACGCTGGTGTCACCGACCCGCTCGATCCAGAAGTGGACGGTGATTTCGCCGGTCCCGCGCACGGGTGATAGATAGGTGATCGAAAAATCGCGGACCACAGAGAACGCGTCGGGTGTGGTCGGGCGGCCACCGGCATACGACACACCGCGCTCCTGCCACCATGTGGTGATGGCGCGCTCGACCAGCACGGCGTAACGCGCGTTGTGCAGAATGCCCATGGGATCGAGGTCGTCGAAGTACACCGGCGTCGTGGCGGCGTACCCGTACGGTGTCCGGCTGGTCTCGGAACCAGTCTTGACCATGTCATCTCCGGAAGAATCATGGGGTGGGTCGCGATCGATCGCAGGTGGCCGAGCAGGGCCCGGCGGGCGCGCCAGCAGGCCACCGTGGCTCCGAGTACGGGCGCGTGTGTGCGGGTGGGGTGGTGTTCGGTCAGCGTGAGAGGGTGGCGACGGCCTCGGCGTGGACGCCGGGCGCGGCGGCCAGGAAGCTCTCGCTCTGCGGGGTCCAGGGGCGGCCCTCGGCGTCGGAGATCTGTCCGCCGGCCTCGGTGACGAGGAGCGCCCCGGGCAGCAGGTCCGCGCGGGCACCGGCGAACTGCCAGAAGGCGTCGATCCGGCCGGCGGCCACGTTCAGCAGGTGCAGGGTCGCGGGCACGGAAGTGCGGACGACGAGCGCGTCGAAGAGCATCGCGGTGATCGAGGAGCCGACGCGTCGCACGACGTCTTTGTCCTCGTCGGGCCGGGCCTGGCTGGTGGCCACGAGGCTCAGGCCGAGGTCCGCGGTCCGGGAGACGTGCAGCGGCCGGCCGTCGAGGTAGGCGCCCGCGCCGGTGAGCGCGGTGTAGGTCTCGCCGGTCAACGGCAGGTGGACCACGGTGAGTACCGGCTGGTTCTCGCGCACGAGGGTGGCGGTCACCGCCCACTCCGGCAGAGCATGCAGGTGGTTGACGTTGGCCTCGGCCGGATCCACGACCCACCATTCGCCGGGCGGCAGCGCCCCGCCGTCCAGCTCGTCCTCCACCCATCCGGCGTCGGGGCGCAGGTGCGTGAGGCGGGGGCGCAGGATGCCGAGGGCCGTGTCGTCGTTGGCGGCGAGCGCGTGCATCAGCTCTTCGCGGTTCTGGTAGCGGACTACCTCGCCGAAGCGCTCGCGCAGCGCCGAACCGGCCGCGCGCACGGCGACCGAGGTCTGGTCGAGCAGGTCGGCGTCGGAGGCGGCGGCGTCAGTGGTCTGAAGCGTTTCGGACATGGTGGTACTCCCGTGTGGGAGGGGGATGGTGAGGTCGGTCGGGCCGAGCTGTGTGGTCCGTCTTGCGCCTTCGTCTCAACGGTATGCAGCCCCGTAATTAACTTCAAATGCATGTCAAGCACGCCTAGGATTACTCACATGCAATTCGGTTTGCCCTGCTCGCCGCACTCGACGCGTTGCTGGAGGAGGGCGGCGTGGCCGGGGTGGCCGCACGCCTGCATGTCACCGCCCCCGTGATGAGTCGGAGTCTGGGCCGAATCATTCGCACGACCGGGGATCAGATCCTGGTGCGCACCAGCCGCGCGATGACCCCGACGCCGTGTGCGATCGCCATCCGGTAACAGGTGCACGAGCTGCTGCACCAGGTCAAGGGTGTGCTGGCGCCGAGCGGTGAACTCGATCTGGGAACGCTGGAGCGCACCTTCACACTCCGCCGGCACGATTCCCTGGTCGCCCTGAGCGGTCCCGCACTGCTTGCGGCCGTGCGCGGACAGGCGCCGGGAGTGCGATTGCGCTTCGTCGCGGAATCGAGCCTCGACACCCCCGAGTTGCGGCGCGGCGAGGTCGACCTGGAGGCGAACGCCAACCGCCCGAGCGCACCAGACATCCGTACCGAGAACGTGGGCGAGACCCGCCTCGTCATCGTCGTGCGGCAAGGGCACCCCCTCACCCGCGTCAAAACCGTCACGCAGAGCAGTACGCCGCCGCTGAGCAGGTCACCGTCTCGTGGCGCGGAAATCTCAGCAACGCCCTCGACGACGCCCTCGCGCCGCTCGGCCTCACCCACCGCGTGGTGGCGACCGCGCCCACCGAAGCAGCCGCGCTGGAGTTCGCGCGCGGCTCCGATCTCCTGATCAGCGATCTCGCTCACTCGGTCGGCTCCTGGCCGATGAGCAGGTGGAGCAGGCTGGCGGGGGTGTTGTCGCCGAAGACGAGCTGGTGATTCTTGTCGGATTCGGCGGCGAACTGGGCACTGCGGGGAAAAAGAGCCTGCTCGTACTCCGCGAGGGCGGCGTCGATGTCGTCGGGATGTGCGGCGATGGCTTTGCCGAGTTCGGCGCCGTCGAGCATGGCGAGGTTGGCGCCCTCCCCGGCGAACGGTGACATGAGGTGGGCG
>NZ_JBEXYL010000236.1:0-3914 GCF_040630895.1 Streptomyces sp. NPDC005728 | reverse complement strand
GTCTCGTGCATCGCCGACGGTCCCGACTCCTGGTTCGCGGAAGCGGTGCTGTCCGTCGGCGGACGCATCGAGGTCGTCATCCCGGCTGCCAAGTATCGCGAGGGCCTGCCCGACTGGCATCACCCCGTCTACGACCGCCTCGTGAGCCACGGGGCCGACGTTCACGAGACCAGGCTGATCGAGTCCACGTCGGAGGCGCACCAGGCGGGGTCTGGAATCCTCGTGGGCCTGGTGGATGAGCTTCTAGCTGTGTGGGATGGGAAACCGGCGTGGGCGTACGGCGGGACGGCGGACGTCGTGGACTATGCCCACCGGACCGGCGTCCCTGTGCGTGTGCTGTGGCCGGAGGGCGTCACTCGCTGACCAGCACGACCACGGCAGCCCGGCTCCTACCCGGGAGCGGGCCGCCGTCGCGTTTGGCATGGCTACAGGCCCCGTATGTGGCCACCTCGCCTTGTGCTTGAACGGCGGCAGTGGGCTGTTCATGCCGGGACACCCTTGATGCGCTCGTCTGCGGGAGTTGCAAGGGCAGGAGCGACTTGATGTGTTTTGTGGCTTCTTGCGTGAGATCGGGCGGCGATTGGGCAAGCCGGTGCTGATGGATCCGGAGGGTGCCTATGGCCATCCGGTGCTCGGCTTCGATGTCGAAGCTGATCGAGTTGTCCTCCCTGCGGAGCCGCTGGTCAGGTGACTACGGCTGAGGGCTGGAGTTCGTAGAAGGTGCCGTCGCGAAGCAGGACCCGGTTCAGCCTCCGAGGCGGTGTGCAAGGTGGAGCAGATCTGCCAGGTGCAGCACCCGTCCGTCGAATCCTGGGAGGGGGACATGGAGCGGCTGGGTCCAGCGGGCGGGGATTGCATCCAGCCCGTAGTACGCCCCCGCGAGACCTCCGGTCACCGCGGCGACGGTGTCCGTGTCACCGCCGAGGTCGATCGCCGCGCGTATCGCGTCTTCGAAGCTGGCGGTGGTGCGTAGGGCCCAGACGGCGGAGCCCAGGCAGGGCCAGACGGCACCGTTGAACTCTGTCGCCTGATCGGGGTGCCAGTCAGGCGCGAGGACGGTGGCGTAACGGCCGCGGTGGTCGGGGTGGACATGAGCCAGGATGTCCGGGAGCGCGGCGAGGGGGTCGGTGTCCTCAAACATGACGCGCATGAGTTCGTGGAAGATTGCGGTGCCTTCCCAGGCCGCGCGGTCACCGTGGGTCAGGGCAGCGATCCGGCGGGCCGCGTCCATGGTGGCTTCCTGGCCGGCGGCAGCGAAGTGGACCGCGGAGGTCGATGCCCGCATCAAGGAGCCGTTTCCCGCTGCTCGCTGGTTGGCCTGGAAATGGATCGCGGCGGCGAGATCCCAGGGCATGCCGTTGGTCAGGACGTCTTCGGTCTGCAAGCCGATGTCCTTCGGTTCTGACGCTGCCCACCGCTGGAAGCGGGCGAAGATGTCCGGCAATTCCAGTCCGCCCCGCTCCAGCAGCGACTCCGCGACCAGGATGGCCATCTGCGTGTCGTCGGTCGCCTCGCCGGGGTCCCAGCCACCGCCTCCGCACATCTCGTCACCGGCACCAGGCGCGGGAAACCGCGCGGAGAACGCTCCCTGGGGACCGAACTCGAAGGGGCCACCCAGCGCGTCACCCACCGCTGAGCCGACGATCACGCCGGCGGCCCGCTGAATCCGCTTCATTGGCGCAGGTTATCTGTGCCGCGCAGACGGCTGCGGCCCTATTACTCTTTCGGCTCCCGAACCATCGGTGGCGAACGCATCGCGTCTCAGCGCTGCCTGAGACATCCGGAGTCTGAGGCACCGGTACAGGTCACATGACGCCATCCAGCGCCGTCGCATCCGGCAGCTGCCCGCTCCCGGACACCATCTCCGGGAATGCCGGTGCCAGGTTGGTTCCCCGTCGTGAGTACAGCGCGACTCGTCCCGCATCCATGGAGAACTGAGCCCGGAACCCGTCCCACTCGGGTTATGCGCTGTTGATCTGTCCGTTTGCCACCTCCGGCCGAGAGGCTCAGAAGTCGGCACGGTCGGCAATTAGGAGGAAGCGGTGAATTTCCCTGCTCTAGGCGACGACACTTGGTTCACCAGCCGTAGCCGATAGCCGAGGTTCTCCAGGGCGAGGCTGCGCGGGGGCGGTGCTGGATACGGCTCGGGGGGCGCTGTGCGATGGTCGAAGGTGCGTTCGTTGTTGGTCGCCGGTGGTCTAGGCGCGGGGTCCGGGGCGGGGGCGGCATTGGCGAATTTCGTGTCGCCGCCGGTGGCCGCAGGACTTGGCGGAGGTGCGAGTCTGCTCGCGTTGTACGGAGCGGCGCGGTGGGAGGGACGGCAGGAGCTGGCGCATGCGGATGCGGCATGGGAGAGTGCGGTGCTGGCCGGTCCGGCAGCGGTGACTGGGCCCCGCCCTGCTGCTCATGCAGGCAGTGTCTTTCGCGGTCTGAATCCGGATGAGCGAGTCGTTCCCTTCTCTCCGCTGCGTCGGCCTCAGCTGCTGAGCCTGGTGGACTGGTGTCGCGGACCCAGTGAGAAGCGGTTGTGGCAGGTCTCGGGCGGCGCGGGTAGCGGTAAGACCCGGCTGCTGATCAAGGCAGTGGAACAGCTGACCGAAGAGCACTTCGAGTGCGGTTGGGTGAGGCATGGCCGGGCCCTCGCTGCTGCCGAGGCTGCGGTGGCCCGCCCCGGCCGTGTGGTGCTGGTCGTTGATGACGTAGATGCCTCACCACGGCAGCAAGATGATCTTGCCGGCATGTTGGTTAGGCTGGCGCAGGTCCCCGCGGGACGGGTCAAAGTCGTCTTGTGCGGAAGGGAGTTCGCCTCCTGGTGGTCAAGGATCCGCGAAGCCATGGATCCCACCGACCAAGCACTCCTCACCCCGGCCGGCCGCACTGTCCTCACCTCCTCCCTCGCCGGCGCTGCGGATCAGAACGGGCAATTCCAGGGTGCGGTCAGGCACTATGCCCGCTACTTTGAGCGGCCCGTACCCGTCGCCTCACTGAGCAGCACTACTACTGCGATCTCGATCGCGGAACTCCATGCAGCAGCCGCCATCACCGCCTACAACGGCCTGACGGGACCGGTCGACCTCACCACCGCACTACGCCAGCTGTTCATGACAGAAGAAGCATGGTGGCTCACCAACGCCGCAGAGCAGCAACCAGCCATCACCCTGAGCTTGCCGGTCCTGCAACGCGCGATCACCGCCGCCACGCTCGTCGGCGCCGACAACATGGACCAAGCGGCCCGGCGCCTGGCTCACCTGCCCGGTCTACTGAACAGCAGCACCGAACACCTCACTGAGCTCGCCCTATGGCTCCACCAGCTCTACGCCCAGCGCAGAGGCCAATGGCTCGATCCACACCTGCCGGCCTACCTGGCCGATCGCTACGCAGCTCTGTGCGTGACCGCTCACCCTGGCCTGCCCGCTGCCCTCGCCGCTGCCGCTCTCACCACCTGAGAGGAAGGTCCCCGCCATGACCACAGCATCTCCTCCCGCCACCGATGCCTCTACACAGCTGGTCAGGCGCCTCATCCGTGCCACCCACCACACCCCAGAGGCGGCCGCCGGGCTGATCGCCGTCATCAACACCGACCCCAAAACGTACCTACCGCTCGCCCTCACCATGGCTCGCTACGGAGCCGGCCCGGTCGACACCGCCCTAGCCACGGCGATCACGAACACGGATCTCACATACATGGAGTCAGCCACGCTGGAGGAGATGATCCCGCTACGGAGCGGAATCCTCCCGCACGCTGCATTGGCCGCTGCGGAGCAACGTCGCCGGCAAGCTGCCAGCGACACCGAGATCGCCATCGCGCAGCGCAAACTCGGGGGCCGGTTGGGTGAGGTGGGGCGGCGTCGGGAGGCGGTTGCGGCCGCAGAGGAGGCAGTGGCCCTGTTCCGGCAGTTGGTGGCGGCCGATCC
>NZ_JBEXYL010000235.1:0-4206 GCF_040630895.1 Streptomyces sp. NPDC005728 | reverse complement strand
GTGACGCTCCGTCCGCTGCGCTCCCGGAGCCGGGGGGCTTGCGCTGCGCTCCAGCCGCCCGATGGCGCTGCGCGCCATGGGGCCGGCCCCGCTGTGCGGGGCGGCTAGCGGGCCTGCGGCCCGAGCAGCGGCAAGGGTGGTGGGGGTTCCGCCTGGCTCTGCTGAGGACCCGCTCGGGGGGCCTCAGCAGAGCCAGGGGTGACGGGTTCTCAGGTGTGGGCGTGGCGCCTTGTGTGGGGCGGCGTGATGCGCGGGCCGGCCTGTCGGGGGGCTACGAGGCGTCGAAGGGACAGGCCCGCAGTGACGAGGAGAGTAGTGAAGAGGGTCAGGAGGAGGACGGACACCCGCATTTGCCGGCTTCCGGGTGCTTGCCGGCCGGTCCAGGCGGTGGACGCCGCCTATAGCAGGACGCCCGTGGTGTAGAAGGAGCGGACGTAGTGGAGTTGCCGCACGGCCCGCAGGAACTGGATGCGTTCGGTGTTCGGTGCCATGCGGGGCCGTGTACCTCGATGCGTGATGGCCATCAGGGTCGGAAAGGCATCTTGTGGGGGGCGTCTTCTCGGGGAGGTCGCTTGGCTGCATCTTGATGTGATGCAGCATGTAGCATTGGCGTAATTGAGGGACCCCCTTCAGGGAGCGGCGTGCGTGTGTTGATCTATGAGTATCTTCCGCATGAGCTTGCCCGGCTCGGGGTGATCGCGAGAGCCGCCGGACTCGATCGGCACCAGGTGGCCGTGCAGGTGTACCTGGCGCAGGAACGCGCCGGGCGCGCACGGGTGTGCCCTGTAGAGCCGCATCATTTGAGTGGGCTGTTCATCGCGGAGCTGCGGCGTCTTCAGTGGGGGCGGATCGCCGCTTTCATGGACAGGGAGCAGGTGGCCGCGTACGCGCCTTCTGGTGACTTGCGTGCTGTCCGTTGCGAAGAGCAGCGGTTGCAGCGGCTGATAGCAGATGTGGCCGAGGCCGAGCGGTGCGGGCGCGTGGCTTTGGAGATCTCGCGGCATCGCGTCTACCGGATCGGTGCCCGGCCCGTGGCCGGCCGCTCCCGCCCGGGCGTACCGGGCCCCGTTGTTCACCTGATGGCCGTGTCCGCCGACAACGCGGCCGAGCGGGCTTGGGCAGTCCATGGCAGAGACGGCGGCCTCTTCCAGCGCACTGGATACCGCATCGCTTCGGTCGAACAAGTCCTTCCCGAGTCCGGAGAACTCTTTTGATTCAGCTCCGAGAACACCAGGTACGTCAGAAATCGGCTTTCCGGAATTGGGTGGGATTCCCGGCAAGGTCTTCTGTACCGGCGCAGGGGGCGCGGGGCACGATTGTGTCCGCGACTGGGTCGGGGAAGACGATCACGGCGGCCGCGTGCGCGTTGGAGTGTTTCCCCGAAGGCCGGGTCCTCGTGACCGTGCCGACCCTGGACCTGCTCGTGCAGACCGCGCAGGCGTGGCGGGCGGTGGGTCATCGGGCTGCGATGGTCGCGGTGTGCTCGCTGGAGAACGACCCGGTGCTCGACTCGCTGGGCGTGCGCACCACCACGAACCCGATCCAGCTTGCCCTGTGGGCCGGCCATGGTCCGGTCGTTGTCTTGGCTACGTACGCCTCTTTGGTGGACCGGGAGGACTTCGACGACCCTGTGGGCCGGGGGAAGATGCGCGGGCCGCTGGAGGCTGCTCTGGCGGGCGGGGAGCGGCTGTACGGACAGCAGATGGCCCCGTTCGACCTCGCGATCATCGATGAGGCCCATGGCACTACTGGTGATCTTGGTCGGTCGTGGGCGGCGATCCACGACAACACCCGTATCCCCGCGGACTTCCGGCTCTACCTGACCGCTACCCCGCGGATCCTGGCATCACCTACGCCGCAGCGCGGGAAGGACGGGCGCGAGCTGGAGCTCTGTTCGATGAGCCGGGACTCCCAAACTTTCGGGCCGTGGCTTGCCGAGTTCGGGCTCTCGGAGGCGGTCGAGCGGGGCGTCCTCGCCGCGTTCGAGATCGACGTCCTGGAGATCGAGGACCCCGACTACTCCGTCGGGTTGTCCGACGAGGCGCGGCGTGGCCGGCGGCTCGCGCTGCTGCAGGCCGCTCTCCTGGAACACGCCAGCGCCCGCAACATCAAGACGATGATGACCTTCCACAGCAGGGTCGAGGAAGCCGAGGCCTTCGCCCTCAACCTCCCGCAGACGGCTGCCGATCTGTATGCGGACGAGGTCACTGCCCGCGCCCTGGGCGAAGCTGCCGCCAGGCCGCGGTCTCCTCTCGGTGCTGAGCCCGGGGACGTTGAGGCCGCCGGTCGGCACGTTCCCGCGGGCCGGGTGTGGTCGGCGTGGCTGTGCGGGGACCACCTCGTCACCGAACGCCGCGAGGTCCTGCGCCAGTTCGCGAACGGGATCGATGCCACGGGCCGGCGGGTGCACCGGGCGTTCCTCGCCAGCTGCCGCGTGCTCGGGGAGGGGGTCGACGTGCGCGGCGAGCGGGGTGTGGAGGCCGTCTGCTTCGCCGACACCCGCGGCTCACAGGTGGAGATCGTGCAGAACATCGGCCGGGCGCTGCGCCCCAACCTCGACGGCACCACGAAGGTCGCCCGGATCATCGTGCCCGTCTTCCTGAAGCCCGGCGAAGACCCCACCGACATGATCGCCAGCGCCTCCTACGCCCCCCTCGTCGCCGTACTCCAAGGACTGCGCTCCCACTCCGAACACCTCACCGAACAGCTCGCCAGCCGGGCCCTCACCCGAGGGATGCGGAAGGTCCATGTCCGGCGGGACGACGACGGGCGCATCATCGCCGGCGCGGGTACCGGCGCCGGTCAGCAGGAGGGGCAGGAGTCGGGGAGCGGCGCGATGGAGTCGGAGCTGCTGCAGTTCTCCAGCCCCCGTGACCCGGCCACCATCGCCGCGTTCCTGCGCACCCGCGTCTACCGGCCGCAGTCGCTGGTGTGGCTCGAGGGCTACCAGGCCCTGCTGCGGTGGCGGGCCCAGAACAAGATCGGTGGGCTGTACGCCGTGCCGTACGACGTCGAGACCCAGGCCGGGGTGACGAAGGCGTTCCCGCTGGGCAGGTGGGTGCATCAGCAGCGCAAAGCACGGCGGGCCGGGGAACTCGACACCCACCGCATGGAACTGCTGGACGCCCCCGACGCCAGGATGGTGTGGGAACCCGGCGAAGAAGCCTGGGAGAACAAACTCGCCACCCTCCGCTCCTACCACCGGGCCACCGGACACCTCGCACCCCGACAAGACGCCGCCTGGGACGACCCCGACAGGCAGCCGGTCGCGATCGGGCAGCTGATGGCCAACCTCCGCCGCCCCCACGGCCTCGGCAAGAACGCCGACCGGGCCAGGGAGCGCGCGAGGCAGCTGACGGCGGTCGACGAGGACTGGAACTGCCCGTGGCCCCTGGACTGGCAACGCCACCACCGCGTCCTCGCGGACCTGGTCGACGCCGACGGCATCCTGCCCGACATCGCCCCCGGGGTGCTGATGGACGGTGACGACCTCGGCAAGTGGCTTCAGCGGCAGAAGAATCCGGGCACCTGGGCGCAGCTGTCCACCGAGCAGCAGGAGCGGCTGTCCCAGCTGGGCATCACGCCCGCCCAGGCGCCGGCCCCGACACCGGCCACCAAGAATGGCAAGGCCTCAGGGAAGGCATCAGCGGCCTTCCTACGCGGCGTGAGGGCCCTCGCCCAGTGGATCGAGCGGGAAGGCGCGGGCAGGCCGGTTCCACGCGCACACAGCGAAGAAATCGTCGACGACGAGACGGAGCCGGTGACCGTGAAACTGGGCGTATGGATCTCCAACACCAAGGCCCGCCGCGACAAACTCACTCAGGAGCAGCGCGCTGCCCTCGCGGAGCTGGGGATTGAGTGGGCATGACTGCCTGTGCTTACGGGGTGCCCAGGCCGCTCAGGTTGGGACCGCAACCGGGTGGGGCCCTCAGACGGTTACGCGGACCGGGGCTGACAGACGGGGCGGAATGAACGGCGAGAGTCGGAACCTGACAGCGGCTGGACCGATCACGCCGCCGAGCGGTGTACTACGCGTGGGGCCGCTACAGGGGAAAATGACGCAGCCGTTCCTGATCCGGCTGGCGGCACGCTACGGCATCGCGTTCAGGCACGCCCTCGAACGCGACCCGCTTGCCATGGGCGATCACGCCGCCGTACATTCCCTGCACCCGGCTTGTCCGGCCGCTTCGTCTATCCCCTTTGAGC
>NZ_JBEXYL010000234.1:0-4316 GCF_040630895.1 Streptomyces sp. NPDC005728 | reverse complement strand
CGTCGCATGTGGACTGGTCGGCGGGTGCGGTGGAGCTGCTGACCGAGCAGCGGGCGTGGCCGGAGCTGGACCGGCCGCGACGGGCGGCCGTCTCCTCCTTCGGGCTGAGCGGCACCAACGCCCACGTCATCCTCGAACAGGTCACCGCGCCGGAGCCGGAAGCCCTCTCCCGCAAACCGCACGGACTGCTCCCCTGGGTGCTGTCGGGCAGGACGGAGGCGGCGTTGCGCGCGCAGGCCGAGCGTCTGCACGCCTTCGTCACCGAGCGCCCCGACCTCGACCTGGCCGACACGGCGTACTCCCTCCTGCGCCGCCGCACCGGGTTCGAGCACCGGGCCGTCGTGCTGGCCCAGGACCGCGCCGAACTGCTGGTCGGTCTCGCCGCGCTGGCGGCCGGAGAACCCGCGTCCTCGGTCGTGCGAGGCACGCGCGACGACGGCGGGCTGGCCTTCCTGTTCACCTTCCAGGGCAGTCAGCGCCTGGGCATGGGACGCGAGTTGTACGAGGCGTTCCCGGTCTTCGCGGCGGCCTTCGACGAGGTCTGCGCCGAACTGGACCGGCATCTCGGCCGGCCGCTCAAGGAGATCGTCTTCGCACCCGAGGACACTCCGGAGGCCGCGTTGCTGGCGCAGGCCGAGTACGGCCACCCGGCGGTGTTCGCCCTGGAGGTCGCCCTCCACCGGCTGATCGAGCACTGGGGGATCCGTCCCGACGTGGTCTTCGGCGGCTCCAACGGCGACTCCGCCGTGCTCCACGTGACCGGCATGCTCTCGCTGGCGGACGCGGCCGCCTTCGTCACCACGCGGGGCCGTCTGCTCCAGCAGACGCCGCAGGGCGGCACGATGGTCGCGATCGAGGCGTCCGAGGACGAGGTCCGCGCCTCCCTGCGGGGCCGCACCGGCACCGTCGACGTCGCCCTGGTCAACGGCCCGCGGCAGGTCGTCATCTCCGGCGACGAGGACCTCGTCGCGCAGATCGGCGACGAGTGGCAGGCAGCAGGCCGGCGGACCCACCGGATGTCCTTCGGCCGGGCGTTCCACTCCGCCCACATGGAGCCGATCGTGGACCGGTTCGTGACGGCGGTCCGGGAACTGGAGTTCCACCCGCCGCGCACCCCGGTGATCAACTGCCTCGACGGCCGGCTCGCCGATCCCGCCGAGCTCCGCTCCCCGGAGTACTGGGGGCGTCACGTCCGCGGCGCCGTCCGCTTCCTGGACGGCATGCGCACCCTGGAGGCCGACGGCGTCCGTACCTACCTGGAACTCGGCCCGGTCGCCATGCAGTCCCTCATGGGACGCGAGTGCCTCGCCGAAGACAGCGACGCGGTGCTGCTCCCCACCCTGCGCGAGGGGCGCCCGGAGCCCGTCAGCCTGCTGACCGCCCTGGCCCACCTGTACGTCCGTGGCATCGACTTCGACGCCGACGCCTTCTTCGGCCACCTCGGTCCGCGCCGCACCGAGCTGCCGACGTACGCCTTCGAGCGCGTGCACTACTGGCTCGCCGACTCCCCGGCCGCCGCCGGTGCCGCCCGGCCGGCCGACCTGGGCCTCGGCGCGGCCGACCACCGGCTGCTGGGCGCGGCGGTGTCGGTCGCCGGGGCCGACGAGCTGCTGCTCACCGGCCGCCTGTCGCTGCGCACCCACCCGTGGCTCGCGGACCATGCGGTGGCGGGCACGGTACTGCTGCCCGGCACCGCCTTCATCGACCTGGCGCTCCACGCGGCCGACCTGTCCGGCTGCCGGCTCATCGAGCAGCTGACCCTTCAGTCCCCGCTCGTGCTGCCCGAACAGGGCGGCATCCAGGTCCAGTTGGCGGTCGGCGCCGCGGACGCGGCGGGCCGGCGCGGCCTGACGGTCTTCGCCCGGACCGACGACTCCGCCGACCGGCCCTGGACCCGGCACGCCACCGGCACCCTGGCCGCCGACGCCGCCGACCCCGCCTTCGATCTGGTCCAGTGGCCCCCGCAGGGCGCCCGCCCGGTCCCGGTGGACACGCTCTACGACAGCCTCGCCGCCGCCGGACTCGACTACGGCCCGGCCTTCCGGGGCGTACGCGCGGCCTGGCGGCGCGGGACCGAGGTCTTCGCGGAAGTCGCCCTGGCCGAGGAGACGGCCGACGGCTACGGCGTGCACCCCGCGCTCCTCGACAGCGCCCTGCACGCCTGGAGCCTGGCCGGACCGGACGCGTCCGGCGGACCGCGGCTGCCGTTCCACTGGTCGGGTGTGCGGCTCTTCGCGACCGGCGCGGACACCCTGCGCGTACGGCTGACCCCGGCCGGCGCGGACGCGATGGCGCTGGCGGTGGCCGATCCGTCGGGGCTCCCGGTGGCGTCGGTGGAGTCGCTGACGGTGCGGCCGGTCACGGCCGATGCGCTGCGCGCGTCGTCCACGGCGGACGCGCTGTACCGGCTCGACTGGATCCCGGCGGACGCGGCGGAGCCGCTGGCACCGGGCAGCTGGGCCGGCGTCGGCCCCGCCGAGGACGACCACCACCCCTCCCTGGCGGCCCTGGCAGCCGCCGTCGACGCCGGTGCGGCCGTACCGGACGTGGTGGTCGTACGCGAGCAGCCGGTGCTCGACGCCCTGCACGACGCGGTCCACCGCACGCTCCACCTGCTGCGGGCATGGCTGGCCGACGAACGGTTCGCCGCCGCCCGGCTGGTCCTCGTCACCAGCGGTGCGACGGGCGAGCAGGTCACCAGCCCGGCCGGTGCCGCGCTGCACGGCCTGGTGCGCTCCGCGCAGACCGAGCACCCGGGGCGGTTCGTCCTGGTCGACACCGACCGTCCGGGGGAGCCGCTCACGGCCGCGGTGCTCGGCGCCGAGCCGCAGTTCCTCGTCCGCGACGGCGCCTGGTCCGTGGCCCGGCTGGCCCGGGCCGAGGCGAGCACCCACGCGTCCGCCTTCCGTCCCGACGGGACCGTCCTGGTCACCGGCGGCACGGGCACCCTCGGTGCGGCCGTCGCCCGACACCTCGTGACGGCGCACGACGTCCGCCACCTGCTGCTGACCAGCCGCAGGGGACCGGCCGCCGAAGGCGCCGAGGCGCTGGCGGCCGAACTCGGTGAACTGGGCGCCACCGTGTCGGTCGTCGCCTGCGACGCGGCCGACCGGCCGGCCCTCGCCGACGTCCTGGCCCGGATCCCGGCCGAGCACCCGCTGACCGGCGTGGTGCACGCGGCCGGGGTCGTGGCCGACGGACTGGTGGAATCCCTCACCCCCGAGCAGGCCGACGCGGTGCTGCGCCCCAAGGCCGACGCCGCGCTCCACCTCCACGAGCTGACCCGGGGCCTGGACCTGGCGCACTTCGTCCTGTTCTCCTCCGCCGCCGGAGTGTTCGGCGGCGCAGGCCAGGGCGCGTACGCGGCGGCCAATGCCTTCCTGGACGGCCTGGCCGCCCACCGCCGGGCGAACGGGCTGCCGGCGCTCTCGCTCGCCTGGGGCCTGTGGGCCGAACGCAGCGGCATCACCGGCCAGTTGGCCGAAGCGGACCTTGCCCGCATCGAGCGGGCCGGCTTCGCCCCGATCGCCGTCGAGGAGGGGCTGGCGCTCTTCGACGCCTGCCTCTCCGCCGACCGGGCGGCCCTGCTGCCGATGCGCCTCGACACCGCACCCCGGCCCGGGCGGGAGGTGCCGCCGCTGCTCAGCGGCCTGGTGCGCACCCCGCGCCCGGCCGCCCGGACGGCTGCCGCGCCCGCAGCGACGCTCCGCGACCGGCTGCTCGCGCTGCCCGCCGCTGAACGCGACGGGATGCTGCTCGGCGTGGTCCGCTCGCACGCCGCCACCGTCCTCGGCCACGCGACGGCCGACGCCGTCGGCGCCGAGCACACCTTCCGCGACCTCGGCGTCGACTCGCTGAGCGCCGTCGAACTGCGCAACGCGCTCAGCCCCCTCACCGGTCTGGCGCTGCCTCCCACCCTGGTCTTCGACTACCCCACACCGGCCGCGCTGGCGGCGTATCTGCGCCGTGAACTCCTCGCGGAGAGCACCGACACCGCCGAGCCCGTCGCCGCCACGACCGACGAGCCGATCGCCATCGTGGGCATGGGCTGCCGCTTCCCCGGCGGGGTGGGTTCCCCGGAGGAGCTGTGGCAGTTGGTGGCCACCGGCTCGGACGGCATCTCGGGCTTCCCGGTGGACCGCGGCTGGGATCTGGAGAACCTGTACGACCCTGATCCGGGCGTGCGCGGGAAGGTCTACACCCGCGAGGGCGGGTTCCTGCACGATGCGGCGGAGTTCGATGCGGGGTTCTTCGGGATCTCGCCGCGTGAGGCGTTGGCGATGGATCCGCAGCAGCGGTTGCTGCTGGAGACGTCG
>NZ_JBEXYL010000233.1:0-4317 GCF_040630895.1 Streptomyces sp. NPDC005728 | reverse complement strand
GAGCAGCGCGGCCGTCAGCAGCACCAGCGACCAGGTCGCGGCGGCCGCGGTCAGCACGGCCGCCGACGTCAGCACGCGTGCGGCGAGCGCCGGGGCCACCCGGCCGCCGATCACCGGGGCGACGACGGACAGCAGCAGCGACAGCAGCAGCGGGGTGTACACGTCGAACCTCATGCGCCGCCTCCGGCGAGCAGCTCGCGCAGGGCCCGCTCCTCCTCGGGGCTGAGGCCGGTCACGAACTGCTGGAGTGCGGCGATCGGGTCGGGGCCGCGGTCCAGGGCCTCGTGCATGGCCTCGGCGGTCAGCTCCGCCGCGTTCTTCGCCGGACGGTACGCGCCGCGCCGCCCGTCCGCGTCCCGCAGCACCAGCCCCTTGTCGTACAGGCGTTTGAGGATGGTGTGCACGGTGTTGTAGGCGAGCCCGCCACCGATCTCGGACTGGATCTCCGCCGGGGTCAGCGGCCGCTCCGTGGCCCAGAGGGCGGCCAGCACCTCGCTCTCCAGCTTCCCGGCGCTGCGCCGCTCCGCCCTGCCGCGGGACCCTGTGCCAGCCATGCCCCAACCTTACAGCGCGTAGGGCCGTGGGCCGGATGGCCCTGTCCGCCCGGCACGGGCCGGTGAACCGCGCTAGTTTGTCCGTGTTTTCCCCGCCTCCCGCCTTCAGTCCTACAGGCTGTAGGGTGAAATGCGGCCCTACGAGCCGTAGGGGCAGAGGGGTGATCATGGTCGGCAGCGCGCACGCCACAGTCCGCGCGGCCCGGCGCGGGCACGCGAGCCGGGCGTCCGCCGGCACCGGTCGGGCCCGCGCCGCCTGGCCGCTCGCGGCCGTGGCGGCCGCCTTCACCCTGGCCCAACTGCTCCTCGTCGGGCCCGGCATGGGCCTCGGCTGGGACGAGACCGTCTACGTCAGTCAGGTCAGCGGACACGCACCCGCAGCCTTCTTCAGCGCCCCCCGCGCCCGGGGCGTCTCCCTGCTCGTCGCGCCCGTCGCCGCCTGGTCCTCGTCGACGGCGCTGCTGCGGGTCTACCTCGCCCTCCTGTCCGGCCTCGCCCTCTTCCTGGCCCTGCGCGCCTGGCGCGGCCTGTTCCCCGTCCGCGTGCTCGCCCTCGCCGGCGCCCTCTTCGCCTCCCTGTGGGTCACCCTGTTCTACGGCCCCCAGGCCATGCCCAACTACTGGGTGGCCGCAGGCGCCCTGGCCGCCGTGGCCTGCTTCCTGCGCGCCCGCGCCGACCGTGCGGACCGGGCCGCGCTGTGCGGCCTGGCCGCGAGCGCGGCCCTCATGGCCTGGATGCGGCCCACGGACGCCGTCTGGGCCGCCCTGCCGCTCCTTACCCTCGGCCTGCCGCGCCGCCACTGGCGCACCCTGCTCGTCCTCCTCGCCGGGCTCGCCGCCGGAGCCGTCGAGTGGGTGATCGAGGCGTACGTCGGCTACGGCGGCCTCGCGCGCCGCCTGTCGGACGGCTCGGCCATCCAGGGCGGACTCGGCCTGCACCTCGCCGTCGTGGACCAACTGCGCAGCCTCGGCGGACGGGCGCTGTGCCGGCCGTGCACCGGAGCGCTGCCCCACCCGCTGCTCACCGTCTGGTGGTTCGCGCTGCCGCTGCTGGCCGCACTCGGCCTGGCGGTCGCGGCCCGCGCCCGGCGCACCACGCCGACCCTGCTCCCGCTCGTCTGCGCGGCGACGGCCGCCTTCCCCTACCTCTTCATGATCGGCTACGCGGCGCCCCGCTTCCTGCTCCCCGCCTATGCCCTGGTCGCGATCCCCGTGGCCGACGCGCTCGTCCACCTGGCGACCGCGCCGGGCCGCGCCGGGCCGTCGGTGGCCACGATGCTGGTGGCGCTCGGACTCGCCGCCCACCTGGCCGTGCAGCTGACGATCCTGGTGCACGTGGCGGACCGCACCACCGCCGACCACCGCGGCTGGTCCCGCACCGCTGCCGCCCTGCACCGGCTCGGCGTCCGCCCGCCGTGCCTGCTCACCGGACATGAGGCCATCCCGGTCGCTTTCTACGCGGGCTGTTCCTCGGCGGCGACGAGCGGGCACAACGCCAACAGCACGGCACAGGCCATCGCCCGCACCGCGCGCCACACCCCGGTGGCCACCCTGGTGCACGCGGGCTCCCGGCCGCCCGGGTACGCCCGCCCCTGGCCGTCCGTGCCGCTCGACGGGCTGCGCCTCTACTACGCCGTACCGGAGGCCGGTTCATGACCAGGCGCCGTGGCAGAGGCGGGGGAGGCGGTCGATGACCCAGCACGCCGTACCGGAGGCCGCACCTGACGCCGCCCGCCCGGCCGCCGGCCCGCTCACGCCCCCACCCATGGACCTCGCCGCCGGCCGCCGCCGGGCCTACTGGCACACGCCGGTCTTCCTCGCCGTCCTGCTCTGCGCCGCCTACCCGGCCCGGCAGCACTGGCCGGTGGTGGAGGCCGGGGCGCTGCGGCTGGCTGTCGCCGACCACGGATGGCTGCTGCTCGGCGCGGTGGCCGCCGTGGGCACCTGGGCGGCCTCGGCGCTCGCCCAGCAGGGCGCGGTCGCCCGACGGCTGCCCGGACCGCGGCTGCTCGCCGCGCAGTTCGCCGCCTCCGCCGCGGGCCACCTGCTGCCCGCCGGGCTCGGCGCCGGCGCGGTCAACCTGCGCTTCCTGATGCGCTGCGGGCTGCCGGCGGGCCGCTCGGCGGGCGCGCTCGCCGTCAAGGCCACCGCCGGCGCCGCGGTCCGCCTCGCCCTCATCGCGGCCCTCGCCCCGCTCTGCCCCAGCCTGTTGCGCGCTCCGCACGTCTCCTGGGCCGCCGTCGCCGCCGTCCTCGGCGCGGCCGTGCTGCTCGGTGCGCTCCTGGCCGGGCCGCTGCGCCTGCGCTGCCGCCGCGCACTGGCGAGCGTCCTGGCCGACATCCGTGCCGTGCACGCCCGCCCGGCCCGCGCGGGCGCCCTCTGGGGCGGTTCGCTGGCCTTCGCCGCCCTGCACTCCCTGGTGCTCATCGCCGTCACCCGGGCCGTCGAACTGCCCCTGCCGTCCCTCCAGGTGGCCCTGCTGTACCTCGCCGCCAGCAGCGCGGCCGCCCTGCTGCCCACCCCGGGCGGCCTCGGCGGCCTGGACGCAGCCCTCGGCCTCGCCCTGACCGCGTCCGGCGCCCCCGCCGCGACGGCCGCCTCCGCCGTGCTCGGCTATCGGCTGCTGACCGTCTGGCTGCCGCTGGTCCCCGGCCTGCTGGTGCTCACGCTGCTGGTCCGGCGCAAGGCCCTGTGAGACGGCGCGCAGTGTCTGACCTCCCGTGACGGGTTTTCCCTCCTCATGGGGAAGGCCTGTCGCGGTCTTTACTGCACATGAGTTGCAGATGCGGGAGGACGGCGCAAGGCTGCGGAGTGCAGCCGCACCCGCACCACCGAAGGATCAACCTCCCGATGACGGCCGCCCCTGGTTCAGCTCCGTCCCTCCCCGCCCAGGCCGACGCCCCGCGCTCGGCCTGGCACCGCGTCCGCGGCTCGATGACGCGGCAGGAGTGGACCAGGGTCGGCGGGATGGCCGCCTTCGTCCTCGCGCTGCACGTGATCGGCTGGGGCACGCTGGTCGGTGTCGTCGCCCCCGAACACTTCAGCCTCGGCACCGAATCGTTCGGCATCGGTATCGGCGTGACCGCGTACACGCTGGGCATGCGGCACGCCTTCGACGCCGACCACATCGCCGCGATCGACAACACCACCCGCAAGTTGATGGGGGAGGGGCAGCGGCCCCTGTCGGTCGGCTTCTGGTTCTCGCTCGGCCACTCCAGCATCGTCTTCGCTCTGGCCCTGCTGCTCTCCCTCGGCATGAAGACCCTGGCCGGGCCCGTCCGCGACGACAACTCGCACCTGCACGAGGTCACCGGCCTGATCGGTACGACGGTCTCGGGCACCTTCCTCTACCTCATCGCCGGCATCAACCTCGTCATCCTGGCCGGCATCTGGAAGGTGTTCCGCCGGATGCGCTCCGGCGACTTCGACGAGGCCGCCCTGGAGGCGCAGCTGAACAACCGCGGCTTCATGAACCGTCTCCTCGGCCGCGTCACCGGGTCGATCACCAAGCCGTGGCAGATGTACCCGCTGGGCCTGCTGTTCGGCCTCGGCTTCGACACGGCGACGGAGATCGCCCTGCTGGTCCCGGCCGGTTCGGGCGCCGCCTCCGGCCTGCCCTGGTACGCGATCCTGTGCCTGCCCGTGCTCTTCGCGGCCGGCATGTCGCTCCTGGACACCATCGACGGCTCGTTCATGAACTTCGCCTACGGCTGGGCGTTCTCCAAGCCGGTCCGCAAGGTCTACTACAACCTCACCATCACCGG
>NZ_JBEXYL010000232.1:0-4376 GCF_040630895.1 Streptomyces sp. NPDC005728 | reverse complement strand
GTGCCGGCGCATGGCCGCCATCCAGCGCGGGTTGACCACCCGGGCCCGGAAGACGCGGTGGGTCTCCTCGCCGAGCGTGCGGGCGTACTGGAACCAGAGTCCCGGCTCTGCCCGCAGGTTCACGGTGACGTGCGTACCCGACGTCATGTCGTACGGCCACATCACCTCCGGCAGGAACGCGGACCGAGGCACTGCCTCGAACGCGTCCATCCAGGCTGCGGTGATGGCTCCACGGGCCAGGAGGGAGCGGCCCAGTTCGGACCGCTCCTCCGACAGATCAGGCAGTTTCATCAGCCGATGACCCTCGGGCCGCCGTCGGGGGACGGGGGCTCCTGCGGGCCGGGCCAGGGTTCGCCCGGCAGGCCGTCGCCTCCCTCGCCCCCACCGCCACCGTGCGTCTGAAGCAGAAGCAGCATTCCGTATCTCCCTTGTGTCCACTCATGGTTGCCTGCCCGGAGTGTTCCGGGAAGGGTGAGGAGACCCGCCCCACCGAGGTCTTCCGGATCCTGCGACGAGGCGGGCGTCACCCGCCACACAGGTGCCGTGCACCGTGTGGCGGGGGCTCATTGGGTGCGGCCCTGACCCGAAGCGGCCGCCATGGGGGTGCGTCAGTGCGGTGTCCGCGCCAGCACCACGGCGAGGACCGGGCTGGTAACGGCCGCCACGTACACGAGCAGACTCGCGATCGCCTTCACGACCGGCTCGCTCGCCGGGGCTTCGCCGCACAGCTTGGCGTAGTGGACGCACAGGGCATTGACCGAGCGGGCGAGCTTCCGCGCCACGGCCACGCGGACGGCCGGTGTGGAGCCGTCTCCGACTCGCAGCTTCCTGTTCGCCTCACCCACGCAGGCGAGCGCGCAGAACCGCGGCGGGCTGTTCTTGGGCAGTCGCCCAGCCTTTGCCTCGACCTCGGGGATCAGCAGCTCCAGGTGGCCGCGTAGCGCAGTGGTGAGGGCGCCCAGTTCTGCGGGGGTCGGCGGAAGCGCTTCGGGGCCGTCGTCCGGCCCGAGCAGCTGCGCTGCGGTGCCGCGCATCATCGCGATGTCCACCAGGCTGGCGCCCTGGCCGTGCTCAACCGTGGTGTTCACGGGCGCACCGCCTGTCCGGCCCGGTGACGGGGGCACGCGCACGGCGGCCATGCGTCGGACTGCTTCAGCTCCATCACCGTCGGGACCAGAACCTTGCCGCGGTCCGCGGTGACCGTGCCGTAGCGGTCCACCTGGTAGACGCGGATGGTCATGTAGGTCAAAGGCTGGCGCTGGTCCGGGGTGGGACCTGTACCGTTCTTCATGTCGACGCTCCCTCGCTGCTATGAGCGTTGGCCACTCCCGGGGCCGTTCGCGCGGCCGCCGGGTCCTGCATGGCGCTTCCCAGGTGTGGGTGCATGGGTGCCACCCCGGGCCGACAGCCGCACTTGCGGATCTGCCAGATGCGGGAGGCAGCGAGAACAATCACGGCGCCCGCCGCTCGCAGGGGCCTGTTCACGGCTCCGCAGTCGAAGCACGCCTCGCCATGAAGGCGAACGATGCTCACTCGACGGTCAACGACCGTGGGAGTAAGCGAGCGTGCTTCCTGCGTCCCGTTCCCATCTGTGGATCCTGCGCGTGTCACAGATGGTGAGGGTGAGGGAGCGTCACAAGTACCCCAGCAAGGGGTACTTGGGGATGCGCGTTTCTCAGGTGGCAGCGCACCATTCAGCGAAAGACGTCAGGGTCTCTGAGTCGGCACGGCGCAGGCGCCTCAGCTTGGAGGCGTCCTCCCGGACCCATGGATGCTCGCGAGTGTGCTGAGGCGCAATCTTCCGGGCGAACTTCAGCGACTCGAACGCGCCGTCGGGCATGCCCGCCCACAGCTGGGCGCGGGCCAGCTCGATGTAGAAACCGGACCGCCTCTCAGCTGGCAGGCTCACCGGAGGCTTCCATTCATGCGACACGTCCAGTGCCGCGCCTACGTGATCGCCTCCGAGGCTGACCGCCACGGACACCTGGTGGATCCGGACGGAGTCGGGGCCGAACGCGGTGCCGTAGTAGACGTCCTCTTTGACAGCTCGGGCGAGTTGCTCGGCCTCGCCGAGGTGCACGGTGGCCGCGTCGGCATCCTTGGCTCGGCCGGCGATGACCGCGGCCCTCATGTGGAGTGACCCGCATGCTGCACGTTCCGCTGCGGTCGAGGGCGCGGGCGCAGCATCAATGGCATGGCGGAGAGCACGCAGGCCTGCGGCATGGGCACGCGCCGCGAAGAAGGTCTCGGTGCGCACGTAGGCCACCGACGCGGCCAGCAGCGGATCCTCGGCCTCGGCGGCGGCCCACCGCATCAGTTCGACCAGGCGGGCGGAAAGGTCGTGCGCTCCCAGCTTGTAGGCAGCCGCATCCGCGGAGCGGTAGGCACTCACCAGCAGCTGCGCCAGCTCGGCACGCTCGGCGCCCGTTGCCGTGTGGAAGGCCCGTGTCAGCTCGGCCAGCAGGTGAGGGAGGTCGCGGACGATGCGCGTGTACTGTGCGCCGAGCCTCCAGTGCACAGCCGTGTCCACTGCGGACCGCAGATCGGTGATCGGCCGCACCGACCCTTCCTCGGGACAGTCGTAGGCAGCGATCGCGGCCGAGAGGGCCGGGAGGGCATCCCGCGCCTGCGAATGGGCGGGGCCGCGGTCGTGGCGTAGGCGTGCCGGATCAACTCCAAGAGCATCGGCAATGGCTTGAAGAGTGTCGTCCGTGACGCCTCTCTCGCCGCGCTCGATCTTGCGGATGGTGCCCAGGGCGACGCAGGCTGCATTGGCCAATTCCTGCTGTGTCATCTTGGGACGGACGACGCTTCGGTAGTAGGCGATCCGCCGCCCCACTCCCCCGTCCGTAATTGCGGGCATACTGACTCCGTTCGGGCATCCACTCCGAACGGTACTCGCATGAGACGCCGCGCGTATCCCAAGCTGCCCCGCCAACTTGGCGGGGCAGCTTTGCTGTTGTCATCCAGCGATGCTGATCAGTTCCATGAGTCCACTGATCCGCCAGTCCGCCGCCGCGATGGTGTCCGGCGCGTCAGCCCAGAGGAACCCCCACGGTCCGCGCCGCAGGTGCGCTGTGCGCAGGCCAGCCGCCTTCGCTGGGTGCACGTCATTGGCGGGATGGTCGCCTACGTAGAGAGTTCGGTCTGCCCGTGCCTCGGCGACCTCGACGACCCGCTGGAAGAACTCCAGCTGGGGCTTGGCCACGCCCCACTCTCCTGATGTGACGATCAGATCTGCAGGCAGGTCGAGCGCGCGCAGCAGCTCACCGGCGCGAGCGGTCTGGTTGCCAGCAATGACCACCCGGACACCAGCTCGGCGGAGCGCGTCGAGGGCAGGGCGCACGTCGTCATACAGGTCGGATTCGTCCAGGTGCTCGCCGCGGCCGGCCGCTTCCCGGGCACGGTATTCGGCAGCGACGTCAATACCTGGACGTACGAGACGGAGGGCCTCAGCGTTGTCCTGGCCTCGGGCGACGACAGCTCCGACAAGGGCAGACAGGGTGTGTCTCGGCACCTCTAGCCAGTCAGCCCAGGTGGCCCAGTAACGGTCGTCCCGGGTGATCGTCTCTCCAACGTCGAACACCATGCTCTCAATCACGCCGGAAGCCTACGTGCCCTCCAGTTTCCGATTAATCGAACACATGATTGAATCGAGCCATGATCCCGGATCGACGCCATGCCTCAGCTGCCGCCTGACCCAACCCGGCTCCGGGCGATCTTGGCGCACCTCGACCGGCAGCTGGCCGCGAACGAGACCGTCGGCACCACCTGCGGCTCCAGCGCGGTGCCGTACAGCAGGCCCTGGCCGGCACCGAGTCGCGGCGGCCGCAGAAACTGAAGCAGCAAGCATCAGAACAGCAGAGCACCGAGCGCCTCCAGCCCCCGGCTCCGGACTGGTACCTCGACCACGGCGCCGGCCGTACCCAGCCGCCGATCGCTGTCCACGCCCGAGGATGCTGGGCCCTCAGCAGCAAGGCGGAAGGTGTCAGCCGGGAAGTGGCGCGGAAGGCGCTGGCGCATGGGGACCGCCGCCTGCCGACCCCGGCCAGCTGGGCGACGCGCACCGCCCCAGCAAACGGCAGCCGAACTTCGCATCCCCACGGAGGGCATCAATCAATGCCTCCGTCCGACGACCGGCACAGACACCAACAGCGGGCAGAGTGAAGCCGGCGCGAATGTCAACCGGTGACAGTGACCCCCACACCAGCCCACACACTTCCACCCGGCTGCCCACCCTGCCCGTCCGCCTGCCGCAACTCCAACGCAGCAGCATGCACCCGAGCCCCCCGATCAGCAGCCGTATCAAGCCGTAACAACACCGCCGGCACCGCAATACTCGCCATCAGATGCCCCTGCAAATCCGACACCCGCTC
>NZ_JBEXYL010000231.1:0-4381 GCF_040630895.1 Streptomyces sp. NPDC005728 | reverse complement strand
ACATATGCTTCCTCAGTCGCCCGCCTCCGTGTTGCGGGACAAGCTCCGGCGGTGGATCGGGGTGGTCGGCAGCATGCCCGAACCACGCCGCGACTTGGATCTCCGGCCAGGGGACGTCTCCGGGGGTCGAGCGGACCTCCGGCGCTTCCGCCAGGCTTCTGCGGAGTCGGCCATCCCCCCGCCGGGAGGGCAGGCAGACAGGAAGCCGACAGTCCGTGGTCGGGGTTGCGGTATCTGTTGCGCCCATGGGTTGCGCTGAGTGTTGCGGCCCCCGGGTGCCGATAGTTCTCGTTTCCGCAGCTCAGCCCCGTGGTCGGGAGCCTCTGATTGAGCTGACATCCCCTCTGTGCCACCCGACCGCCCGAAAACACCAGGGAGAAGGAAGGGTGTGGGGGGCGGGAGGGTGCCGGGCGAGGGGATCGGGCGGTTGGTCGTCCAGTTCCGTCCGGCTCGCGCCGTGCGGCACGATGGCTGCTGTCGTCGAGCCCACTCACATACGGTGCAACGATGTCCGGCCCGCCGCCCGGCGGGTCCTGCGTGAGGGCAGGTGGGAAGGCGGCCCCCGGGCGTGCCGGCGTTGTCCGTCCGGGGGACCGCGCTCGCCGGCCGGTGGTAGCCGGGAGGCTGCGGCCTCGTATCGCTGGGGGAGCAGCGCGCGGGGCCGATGACACAGGTATCCGGCCCAGGTCAGTCGGGTCAATGGTGTGCTGGTCCACAGGGACGCGACGCAGCCAGCTCCACCCGCCCGGTCACAACGGGCGGCCGTCTGCGCCTGTATCCGGGGCGTCGGTCAGCGTGACGGCTGCCGTGATGCGCTTGCCCACCGGTTCTGGGTGGAGGGAGAAGCTCCGGCAGAGGGCCATGACGATTTCCAGGCCGTGCTGGCCGACCCGGTCGGGTTCGGGCGCCAGGAACGTCGGCGGCGTGGTGCTGCTGTCCCACAGGCTCACCTGGACCGCTCCGTGTTCGACTTTCAGGGTCAAAAAGGCACGGCCCGGGCGCCTATTTGCGGGCGTTGGTGACGAGCTCGCTCACCACCAGCTGCACCATGCCCTGCCCATCGCACGGCGGGACACTGGCAGCCCGTGCACGGCCTGCAGCTCCATGAGGAACGACCGGGCCAGATCCCGGGCCTCGGCGATGTCCTTACTGTTGCCTTCGAACGCGGCAGACCGATGTCAGCCTGCTGACCGGCGACTTGCTGTCGTCCTCCGCCGCATGGTCCATGCAGTCACCCCGTACTCGAGCATCCCGTGGGCATTTTGTATACCCCCAAGCCTCCACCGCAGGCGCGGCCAAGAATGGCGGACCAACCGATGTGCGCCCCTGCCCGTCACGAGGATCAAGCCACAGCGAGAAAGGGCTTACGCCGGGGAGGAGTCAATCGACCGGATGTGCCCACAGGCCCCGGGGGCTCTGCGATGTCACCCCGGGGCCCGGCGTATGGAGACGCTCTGTCCAACGAGGGCGCGACCCTGGCGTCACGCCGCCGCTCGGTCGAGTCCGAGGTCGGCCAGCGCTTGGTGTCCCGGACAGAGTTGGCCATGCTGCAGGGGGGTCTTCAACTTTGTCGCCCTTAGCTTGACGTTTAACCTCGCAGGTCACCCAACCTGCTGAACTGCGGTTCTTCCCGGGACAGCGGAGACGGCCGTTCTCCACGCTTCGAGATGTCGAGTCACGAAGTACGAGAGAACGGCCGCTGCCTATGAGTCTCCCCGTCGACGCGCCCGCAGGCCAAGCATTGGCTCTCCTGTCCCGCTTTCGGGTTGAGTTCTACGAATGCCTCTACGCCCGCTCGGACGCACTCTTCGAGCTCACCGACGCGGTGCTGTGCGCGGATGGGCCGGTGAAGACCCTGGTCGAGCTGTCGCTCGAGGTCGAGCACCGGCGTGGGCACGGCGCCCTGTACGCCGCGCTGGACCGTGGCTGGCTGGAGCCGGCCCGACTGCGTCGCACGCTGGCTGGCTTGCCGCTGCCGAAGGCGGCCGACGGCAGGATCGTGCTGGCCGTCGACGTGAGCAACTGGCTCCGCCCCGACGCCCCCACCAGCGACGACCGGCTCTTCTGCCACGTCTACGGACGCGGCGACCGCAAGACGGACCAGTTCGTGCCGGGCTGGCCGTACTCCTTCGTCGCCGCCCTGGAGACCGGCCGGACCTCCTGGGTCGCGCTGCTGGACGCCGTGCGCCTCGGGCCGGCCGACGACTCAACCGTCGTCACCGCCGCCCAACTGCGTGATGTCGTCGAGCGGTTGACACAGGCCGAACACTGGCAGCCGGGCGACCCGAAGATCCTGATCATGATGGACTCCGGCTACGACGTCGCCTACCTCTCCCACGCCCTGGCGGACCTGCCTGTCGTCCTGGTCGGACGCCTGCGCTCGGACCGCGTCATGCTCCGCGACCCCGGCCCCGCCCGCTCCGGGCCGAAGGGCGGACGACCGCGTCGGCACGGTGGCGTCCTCACCTTCGCAAAGCCCGAGAGCTGGCATCAGCCCGAGGTCACCACGCTCACGGACACCACCCGCTACGGCACCGCGGAGACGATCGCATGGGACCGGATGCACCCCAGACTCACCCACCGCGGCCCCTGGCTGGACCACGCTGAGGAGGAACTTCCCATCCTGCACGGGACGTTGGTGCGGTTGAAGGTCGAGCGCCTGCCGGGCGACCGGGACCCGAAACCGGTCTGGCTGTGGTGCTCGGCCACCGCTGCCGCCGGCGCGGATGTGGACCGCTGGTGGCAGTCGTTCCTCCGCAGATTCGACCTGGAGCACACCTTCAGGCTCCTGAAGCAGACGCTCGGCTGGACCGCCCCGAAGATCCGCCACGCTGACAGCGCCGACCTGTGGACCTGGCTCATCATCGCCGCCCACACCCAACTCCGCCTTGCCCGGCCGCTCGCCGAGGACCTCCGCCGCCCCTGGGAACGGCCCGCCGAGCCCCGCCGCCTCACCCCTGCCCGGGTGCGGCGGGGGTTTCGAAACATCCGCCCGACTACCGCTCGCCCAGCGGCGGCACCGAAACCGTCCAAGCCAGGCCCGGGACGGCCCCCCGGCTCGAGGAACAAGCAGCGGGCCACACGTCACGACGTCGGAAAGACAGTCAAACGCGCCGAATCGATCAAGGAACACCAAGCCCGACGAGGATAAATTCCAAGCTTAGAGGTCGTTCTCTTTCCGAACCTCATGTGCGGATTCCGCTGGTCAGACATGGGATTGCAGCTGTCACGGAAGTCTCGACTCGTTGCCGGTCGGGATGTTGTGGGGGTGGCGGATGCCGTCGATGCGGGCGGTTCTGGAAGCGCGGCGGAAGGCCGCGGCAGTGCGGGTGGAGGAACTCGAAGCCGAACTGGAGCGGGTGCGGATGGACTTGACGGACGCGGAAGAGGTGCTCAGGCGCCGATTGATCGGTCTGGAGCAGTATCTGGAGGCGCTGGCCGAGGAGGAAGCGCCCGTCGTGGTGGCCGTCGAGTCATCGCAAAGGAAGCCGGTCGGACCGCGACGCGCGGTGCCTCACCGTGAGAATGCGGACGGTGTCGAGGACCTGTCGGTGGACTACCAGGCATTGATGGCCGCCGCGCTGGAGGCGGGAGACGACGGGCTGGGTGCCCGGCGGGCTGCTGTGGTGCTGGGCTGGGACAGTGCCTCCGCCTCCCGCGTCGAAGGAGCAAGAGCCCGGCTGAAACGGCTGGTGGAACGGGGCTGGCTGGTCGAGGAGAAGCCGGGCAGGTTCATGCTGCCCGCGCTGGAGTAGGACGCTGCTGATGCTGGGCGGCCAGGCGGCGGCTCATGAGCATGGTCATCGACCACAGGGTGACGGTCTCGCTGGTGTCGGTGCGTCGCTCGTAGTCACGGACCAGGCGCCGGCTGCGCAGGAGCCAGGCGAAGGATCTTTCCACGACCCAGCGGCGGGGCAGGATCTCAAAGCCTGCGGCATCGTCGCTGCGGCGGACGATGTCAAGGACGAGTCCGAGGTCCTGGGTCGTCCAGTCGGTGAGGTGGCCGGTGTAACCGCCGTCGGCCCAGACCCGCGCCAGCTCCGGAAGTGATTCTTTGCTGCGGGCAGCAGGATGCGGGCGGCGTCCCGGTCGGTCGTGGATGCCGGGGTGACCAGAAGCGACCGTGTGCGCCCAGCTGCTCCAGACCGTGGCCCGCGGCGACAATCTCGCCCTCGAAGGCCAGCTCCGCACCTGGGCAGAGGAACTGCGCCGCAGCTGAGGGGGCCGCCCGGATGCCGCTGAGGAACACCGGTTGGGCCGTCATGGTCGGGGCGACTATCTGGGTTCTAGAGATCTTTAACGGTGCGGGTTACGCGGGGGCGTGACGGCTGTCGTTGGTCGCGCTATGCCGGGGGTATGAGGTATCCCGATGGGGGTGGGT
>NZ_JBEXYL010000230.1:0-4556 GCF_040630895.1 Streptomyces sp. NPDC005728 | reverse complement strand
GCCCGGGAGGGCGCGACGTGGGCTGCGTGGCGGTCCCTGCCGGTCTGCAGATAGTTGCGCAGGGACAGTCGGGGGTCCTGCCGCTGCATCTCGATCTTCCGGAGGATCTTGCGGGCCAGGCGTATGTCGTCGGGGGTATCGACATACACCCGCCACGCCGCCCGCCGGACCACGGATGGCAGTGACAGCGCGAACAGGCCCTCGACCACGACCAGCAGCACGCCGGGGCGCAGCAGCGCCGCGTCAATGGCGTGTGTCACCGCTGTCTCGTCGATCGACCCCGGATGGTTCCAGTCGAGGACGGCGTGCCCGTCGGCACTGACCGTCCACACACCCCGCAGGGGGTCGTGCGCGGGCACGTAGTAGTCGTCCAGATGGACCAGCGCGATGTTCTCGGGACACTGCAGCGACAGGGCTTCGGCAAGGGTGGACTTGCCGGATGCGGTGCCGCCTGCGACCGCCAGTACACCCGTCATACCGGGCGCTCCTCATGTGCTCAAAGGGGATAGACGAAGCGGCCGGACAAGCCGGGTGCAGGGAATGTACGGCGGCGTGATCGCCCATGGCAAGCGGGTCGCGTTCGAGGGCGAGCTTGAGCTGGGAACGAGCATCGGACCGCTCGGGTGCGGCCACCTCGCTCCAGAACGCGTGCGTGAGGATCACGGCAGTGAGGTCGCGTCGCGTTCCTTCTCCCGCAGCGCGGCGACCTCCTTCTGCTCCTGCTCCGACCAGCCCGGATACGACGGGGACGTGGCCAGCCAATAGCCCTCGGGCCGCTGCCAGGCATCCAACGGCTTCACGGAGTACAGCAGCTGCTTGTACAGGGCTTCGAAGTCGGCCGCACCTGGTTGAGGTCCCGCTGCGCCTGGAGGAGATCGTCGGGTTCTCTGGGGCTTTGGTGGCTGTGGTGTGACATTGCGCCTCGTGCTGTCGTTTGCCGTATCACGACGGTTCTCGGGGAGTGTGGCTCTTGTAGTGGATCGTTGCGATCGACACACGGAGCATGGGAACGAATGTACGAAATATTTCTCGTCTCGATGCCGTCGGGGACCCGGTACTGGACCGTGGTGGACGACGAGCTGGAGGTCGTCGGGGAGGCGGACCGCTTCCTGAGGGAGGTGCGCCTGGCCCGGGGCCGGGCAGAAACGACAACGAAGGCCTACGCCGGGGCGGTGACCTTGTTCCTGCGCTGGTGCGCGGGTACCGGGCGGGACTGGTCGACCGAGGCCCGGGATATGGGGCTGTTCATGGTGTGGCTGCGGTGGGCGCCGGGCAACGGTGGCCAGCGCCGGACCGTGGTACCAGGGCCGGGAGGAACGCCGGTCCGTGGGGGTGCGCGAATCAACAAGGTGCTGACCGCCGTACGGATGTTCCTGCTGCACGCGGTGGTCAACGAGGCCGCGCCAGCCTGGGTACTTGAACAGCTCTACGAGCTGGGGGATGACCGTGACCTGCCGGTGGAGGCGCAGGGCGAGAGCGGTGGGACGCGGTACCGGCTGCGGGCCCGTCACCGGCTGCAGGAGCCGGAGGCGGAAGTGGACCGGGCTGCTGACGAAGAAGTCGTGGCGATGCTGCGGGCCTGTCGGTCAGCCCGGGACAGGTTGATCGTGGTGCTGCTGTCGCGGGTGGGGTTGCGTCCGGGGCGGGTCGCAGGGCTGCACCGCTGTGATGTCCGCCTGCGAGCACGCCGACGAAACCCGCGAACAATAGGACACCCTGGCCACCCACGCCCACCAGATCCAGGTCCTGACCCTGCGCAACGCCGAGCTGAACACACAGAATGCCCGTCTCCTCAAACGGCTGCGGCAGTCGGGGGACAACGTCGCAGTCCTGTCGGCCCCGAGCTCTCCTTTACCGTGACCGGGCGCGCCACCTGCCCGTTCGCGTGATCTTCAGCAGTATGACCAATGTTTCGCACGACAGGCATATGCGTCCCCGCCTCGGGGACCTGATCCTCCCGTGAATGAGAGGGGCGAGCCTTTGTCCTGGCAGAGCACACGGTTCGGGCGGGTGGGTATGCGAGCAATCTGGTGATGTGCGCGCTGGTGAGACGGGCGCCGGCGGTCCGAATGGGGCCCGCCTGGCCGCCTGGCGCCACCGCCGGGGACTGACCGGGGACGCCCTTGCCTCCAGCACCGGTCTGGAGCTCGATCACCTCGCCGCGCCGGCCCCGGGGGGAAGCTGCTCAAGTGACTCGGCACAACCCCGACGACTTCGTCCGGCTGCCGCGACCCGTGCCCCGGTGAACTGCGGCTATGCCGAGCCGCTCGACGTCCCGGCGCCGGCGCGGGCGGTCCACACGTCGGCCGGCCACTTCTTTTGGAACCTCACATAGTCCCCCATCAGCAGCGCCACTCGGGCCTGCAGCGCAGTCGCCGGCGCGCTCCCCAGGGCGTCCCGCCGATCGGAGGAGCGGCGCCCACCCGATCAGTCACCATCCGTGCGCCCCGCCGTTCCGGCTCCCCGTGCCGCCCGGGGGAGGCGGAGATGCTGACCACCTCTGGGAACAACCGTTCCTCAGGGCGAACAGACATCGGAGGCGACCATGCAGCCAATGACACCCGTCGACCACAAGGTCAAGCACAAATCAACTATCCCGGCGAATTTCGGCGACGAGATCGAGCTCTTCGTACGGGAATACAAGAAGGCCGGTGGATCCGGCGGCAGCGGCACCCCTAAGCCGGTTCTCATGCTCCATGGCAGGAGCGTTCCGGCCCTCCCCGGCTTTGACCTCGTGCTCCCTCCCAAGGGCGGCTCCCCGAACCCGGACGCCAAGTACAGCTGGGCGCAGTACCTGGCGAGCAGGGGCTACGACGTGTTCATCATGGACCTCCAGGGTTCCGGGCTCTCGCCTCGACCGAAGATGGATGACCCGTGCAACGCCAACCCGGCCCAGCGGGGCCTCCTGGAGACCAATCCCGGCACGGGGACCTGCTCTCCGACAGCGCCCTACCCGCACCAACTGGGCAACTCCCAGAGCGAATGGGACGAGCTGGCCACCGTGGTCAAGTTCATCAGGGCGCGGTGCAACAACGAGAAAGTCTCCTTCATCGGCTGGTCCGCGGCCGCGTTCGTCATGGGCCCGTACGCGCTGCAGAATCCCGGGAACGTGGCGAGAATGTTCCTTCTCGCGCCCATCTTTCCCCCGGCCGGCCGGTGGTCGACGCACAGCGCCACACCCTTCGCTCCGCCTCCCGGAACGGGTCTGCCGACACAGCCCGAGTCCAAGCCGCCCGCGGTCTTCGGCTTCCCGATGAACCTGACCAGCAAGGCAGGCCTGCAAGGCACCATCAGTGACACGGAGCTGGCCGACCACGTGTGGCAGGCCATCATGGACGGCGACAGCGTCGGCCAGAAGTGGGGCGGCCCCACCGCGGGGGCACCCGAAGGCGTCATGCGGTGGCGCAACTCCTACTGGTGGGGGTGGAACAAGAGCACCGCGCCGTACGGCTCCACGCTCGGCACCGCTGTGCCGGTATGCATCGTCTACGGAGACCAGGACAAGACGGCCAACACGGCGGAGGAGTTGGGCCCGGTGCTGCACTTCTCCGTTCCGGAGCTCTACAAGGCGATTCCGGGCGCCGACAAGCTGATGATCCGTGTCGAGGGCTGGGACCACAATCCGGTCTGGGAACGTCGGCCCAACCGGCTTCTGCAGCAGATGTCCGAGAAGTGGCTCGAAGACAAGAAGGTGTTCGGCGTCGAGACCGGAAGCTGGGTCATGGACGCGGACGGCGTGGTGGCGGAAGTGGAGTGAGGCCGCGGGCAGCGGATGACACGCGGGACGAGCCGGGGCCGGCCGACACCAGGCCCCGGCGTGAGCACGGCCGCCTCTGTGTAAGGCGTGATCATGTCCGACACCCGCTTCTCGATGCCTAGACCCACGGGACAGAGGGCCAACTCCTCGGCGTCAGCAAGCGGCGGCAGCGCCCGATCCAGGCGAACGATCGCTCGACCACCCAACGGCGTGGGACAACCGCGAACATCGGCACGAGCAGCTTGAGCGCGAACAGGCCAGCCCCAAAGAAGCCGCCGGTCGCACCGAGCACCGGCACGGACACCCGTAATGGGCCGATCCCGCCCGACAGTCGAACCCCTATCGCACATCCCTCAAGTCACACGGGCACCGTGCGCGAATGCCGGGGACGGTACTCACGGCCTCGGGCGGATGGGCCGCAGTGGGGCGGTCAGGCGCGGGCTTGGACGATGAGGGTGCCGATGTGACCGGCTTTCGGGGCATCTACCACTGTGGCCTCGGCGGTTGTGAAGCCGGCCCGGAGAAGGTGCCGTTCCCACACTGCGGGCGTGTAGCTGTAGCGGTAGGTGAACATGGCCTTCCCGGCGAAGCCGCCCTTGTACATGCCCTGTGGGCCGTAGGCGCCGGGGATGGCCGGCGGCTGGGAGAACACGAATACGCCGCCCGGGACCAGGTGCTCGCGCACGAGAGGGAAGAGGCGGGACGGGTCGGTGAACCAGGCCGCGCCGAAGATGGAGTACACCGCGTCGTAGCGGGCTTCGTCGGCGGTGAGCCATGTGAGGATCTCGCTCTGCTCGAT
>NZ_JBEXYL010000229.1:0-4596 GCF_040630895.1 Streptomyces sp. NPDC005728 | reverse complement strand
GACTGCACAACCTGGCCCTCGCTGGGTAAGCACCCACCTCGGCCCAAGTCCATCCCAGCCATGGCCCAACATGCGCTTACGGGACGTCGTTTAGTGTGAACTGTGCTGTTCTGGTGATCCGTTGTCGAGTTCGCCACACTATTCTCCTTCTCATAAGGGCCCTCCATGCGGGTGTCGTGTTCCATTCCCGGCCATGCGGCGGTCGCCGACCACCGCCGCCGCCGCATCACCGTCAGTCACCGGGCGTTCGGCGCACGTCTCCGCTGAGCTTCCACAGCGCGAAGCGCGCGAGCGGGCGCCACCGAACACCGGGACCTCCGGTGTGGTGACCCCGTCCGTAGGGCGACCACCTGCCGCCAAGCACGGCCCCCACGGCGAGAACGAAAGCGACCGCGTACTCTGCCGGCGTGGCCATCATCGACGGCAGCGCGAGAAGGACGCCGCACACGCGCAAACCGTCCGGCGATCATCTGAGGAAGCGCAGGACTGCGGGCTGGGCGACGACCAGCAGGATGCACGGGACGACCTTCCCGACCGCTCCGCGCCGCGCAACTGCCTGACCCGAAGCCGCTGCCAGCTGTTGATTTCATGAGTCGGGTACTCGTACGAGATCACAGGCCCGTTGACTCAACTCTCTTCCGGATTCTGCACCGGGAAGGGTTCACCGGGCATCTCCGAGGATGCCCCGGTCTTCAGGCCGGGGAGGAATCGGATTCCTGCGGAGTAGGGCAGAGGCAGCCGGATCGCCGACAGGGCGATTCGGCGTCCACCCCCGCGACGGGGTGAGGCAGCCCAACTGTCAGTGGCCCCGGGTAGGTTCGGGTGCATGACGGCGGGTGCGATCATGGAGGAGGCCGGGTATGCCCGGTACACCTTCCGTTGTGCGCCTGTCGAAGACGGCCCGTATGGCGCTGGAAGCCGAGTGGGATCGGTGCCGGTGGATCTGGAACGAGTGTGTGGCCCGCTCAAAGAAGGCCCACGCAAAGGGTGAGAAGGTCGGTCCAGCGCAGCCAGCACCGGCGGGCGGTATTCCGCGTAGAGGTGGACCAGGGCGCCTGCGACTTTGACTTCGAGTGGCATCTGGTCGTCGTGAAGGCACTGCTGGAGGACGTCCCAGTGGACGTCTTCGTCGAGTCCCGCAGGATCCGGTTTTCCGCGGTGGGGGATCAGGAGGTCTCGCGCGTAGGCACGTCTGGCCGCCCAGACGAGGAAGTCGCGGACGTTGTATCGAGTGCTTTTGCCGCTGGCCAGCCAGTCGTCCACGTGTTCTTGCGTGACGGTGTCGAGGGCCAGGCCGCGTTCTTCGGCCCAGGAGAGGAAGCGGGCCGCGCTGTGAATGCGGGCGCGGGCCCATTCGATGACGTGTTCTGTGGGCCGTCGTGTGCGGGCGCGTCGCCGCAGGCGGGGCAGGACACCCCAGCGGACGTAGGTGCGCAGGACGGTGTCGAACTGGGGGTGCTTGGCCAGGACGAGTCCCAGGCGCAGCTCGATTCGAGCGAGATGTTCGTCGCGCTCGGAAAGACTGCCGGACCCTACTGCCCAACGAAACGGAGCCCTGGGGATACCGTCCCCGGGGCTCCGTGGTCTTGCGGTGCACCGACTGCGTCAACCGTGGCTGGCGATGCTTGCCACGAGGGCGTTGACGAGTTCCTGCAGGGACGTGATCTCCTGCCGCAGGTCACCGTCGACGACAGCCGGCAAGTCCGTGCGGTCGATGGACGCGATGTTCTTACGGATTGCTTTGAGTGCTTTCTGGAAGTGCACGCGTTGCTCACTCGCACGTAGCTACGGATCCGCGACGGCAGCCCCACCAGGTGCAGCCAGCCCTCTGCAGTCCCTGCCGCCGTGCCGTGTCCCTGGCCTGGCGCATCTCGTCAGTAATCTCACCGGGTCGAAGCTCGCTCGTCGCCCCACCTTGGACGACTGCCCCCGTCGGTGGCCATATCTCAAGGGCGCAGACCTGTGGCGTGCGGTGGCGATAGCGTCCTGCCCCATGACCTGGGGCGGAGGGGTACGGGTGGGACATGACCAGCCGCCTGGAGCTGGACCTGACCGCCCGGGCCCGGGCGGTGCCCGGCCGCGCACCCCCGAGAAGCAGACGGTGTCGGCCCCCGCGTGAGAGGGGCCGACACCGTGCGCTACCCCGGTGCGTGGGCTGCGCTTCAGTGCTCGCCGTCGTGTGGGGTGATCAGTTCCAGCAGGCTCCGCACGGGTAGATGCACCTCTATCCGCCGGCTTTCGCTGCTGCTCGGCTGCCCGGCATCAAAGCAACCTAAATGGAACGGCTTTCGATATGAATGAATACGCTGAACCTGCTTGTCGATAGGTCGAGTCAGAATGCCCGGATTTAGGCGATTGCTCTGCATATTCATCCTGCATGCGGAATTCACCTCTCTGGGTCGGGGGGATTGCTGTTCAGTAATTGCGAAAGGCGTTCTGAGTCCATAGCATCTGTTCCGGCCGACGATCTCCTGAGCGCAGCGCCGGAGGAGGATCACCTTGAGCGAGGCACTGCTCTCCAAAGAGCCGTCCAGTATGTCGGACGGCGAGCTGACTGCGATGCTCTGGCAGGGACCGCGCCGCGACTCCTTCCTCGCTGTGGCTGAGCTGTTCTCCCGTCACTGGTCGAGCGTGTACCGCTACGCCGGACTGTGCACCCGCCGCCCGGCAGCGGCGATCGAGCTGGCCAAGGAAGCCTTCCACCTCGTCCAGCGCGAGACCCGTGACGCCGAGGCGCGGCCCTTCGCCTGGCGCCCGCGCCTGCTCGCAACCGTGCTGGCCTGCGCGGCAGCCTGGTCCAGGGGAGAGCACCGCACCGACCTGAACTCCGAGATCCTGGCCTGGCTGGACGAACCCGGCAACGCCGAGGAAGCCGAGGCGGGCGGCCCCCCGACCCTGGCCCGCTGCGCGTTCGCGGAACTTCCCGAACAGAGCCAGTGCCTGCTGTGGCACAGCGTGGCCGAAGCCGACCCACCCGCCGCCGTCAGCCGCCTGACCGGCCAGAGCGAACAAGCCACCATGCGCCACCTGGAACGAGCCCGCAAACTCTTCCGGGAGGAATGCGTCCAGGCCCACCTCACCCGAACCATCAACCGCGAATGCCTCGCCTACGGCAGCCTGCTCGATGCAGCCACCCGCACCGAGACGGCCGACCCCGGCCCCCAGGACCTGGACAGACACCTGACGGACTGCGCCCACTGCCGGACCGCAGCCGAAGAACTCCAGCAGCACAGCGGCCGACTGCCCCTCGTACTCAGCAACGGCCTGCTCGCCTGGGGCGCCAAACCGTACCTGGACACCCGCAAGACGGATGACACCCCCGTCACAGATCCGTCGCGCCCCGTCCACCGTACCGGTACACGCCCCGCGTCCATCGCCGTCGCCGCGGGCGTCGCCGCCGTCGCCCTCCTCGCCATCGCCGCCACCGTGAGCGACCTCGCAGCGCCCGCCGACAACTCCGCATCTCCGCTCCAGGCCGACCAGACCTCCTCCTACACCCAGCTGAACACGACCACCGCCTCACCCCAGCCCGGCACACAATTGGCCCGCACCCAACTGCGCAACGCCAAAACAGGACAGTGCCTGGACGTCCGCGACGGCCGTCTGGCCGCAAAGACAGACGTGATCAGCGCCCGCTGCACCTCCACCGCCAGCCAGCAATGGGTCTTCGGCAACGACTCCCTGATGCACACGGCAGCAGACCCGAACCTGTGCCTGGACACCACCGGCGACGGCAGCGCAGTCCTGCACACCTGCAACCAGCCACCCGGCCACGACACCATGGGCCTACGGCTCTCATGGAACAAAAAGGGCGAGATCTCCACCCTCACACCACCCGACCTCGCCCTCACCCCCGTACCCGCCAACGGGCCCGACGACATCGTCCTGAAAATCCGCGACGGCTCCACCGCCCAGATCTGGCTCGCCAAAACACCACCCCCCGAAACCTCCCTCACCAAACACGCAGCCCCCTCCACATCACTGACCGAGACAAGTCCCTCCCCCTCCCCCTCCCCCTCCCCCTCCCGATCGTCGACTCCGTCTCCGCCACCCGCCTCCTCCCGGTCGTCGACTCCGTCCCCGTCGCCCTCGGTGCAGGTCTCTGTCGGTCCGGCGCAACCGGACGAATTCTGGGGAACCGCGTGGCCCTTTGTGGCGACGGCCACGGGCTTCGCTCCCAACCAAGACATCGGCTTCTACTACGACCTCCCAGACAGGAGCTGCGACGCAGTCTGGGTAACTGACCACATAAAGGCCGACAGCACCGGCAAAGCCGTGTGGATCGACAAAATGGTGTACACCGGCACGCGGGCTGCGCCCCCATACACCTTCAACTTCTGCGCTGTCGACCCGAACGGCAGTAGAAGCGCGAAGGCGACATACGTGGTGCACTGACGCCCCGGCACGGACAGGACGGGGAGTGTCTAATCAACGGCGGATCTGTTGATCATGGAGACGCCAAGTGAGTGAGATGACGATCGAGCAAGAGCCTGTAGTCGAGTCGGTCGGTGCGGCCACGTCGGACGAGCAGTTGATCGCGATGCTGGTCGACCGGGCCCGCAGTGAGGGCCTGCAACTGACCGGTGAGGGTGGGCT
>NZ_JBEXYL010000228.1:0-4698 GCF_040630895.1 Streptomyces sp. NPDC005728 | reverse complement strand
CCCGGCGAAGCTGCGCGAGACGGCGGGGCACCTGCAGAACTTCGCGCAGGCCTTCGGCGCCGTCGCGTCAGGCATGCAGAATCTCGACTCGTCGGGTCCCGGGTGAAGGCTGCCAAGGACAAGTGGGCGGAGCTGGACGCAAGTCTGCTGCCCAGCCCGTTCACACCGAAGGGCGAGCGTCCCGAAGGCCCGGCCTGGTACGCGACACCGACCGTGGCGTACGCGGTGGAGTTGGGCTACGAGGTGCGGCCGATCGAGGCGTGGGTGCGCTACGAGAACGGCCGCTACCTGGACGGCTGGTACAACCGGCTGCGGGACGCCTACCTCGCCACGATGGCCGACCTCGGCGTGGACGCGGACCTGTCGCCGGCCGACTTCCTGGCGGCGATGGACGGCTACAAGGAACGCGACCCGGAGCTGGCGATCGCCGTCTCGGCGATCAAGGCAACGGTCAAGGGCGGGCTGGGCAAGCTGCGTGAGCGTCCCCGGGGTGAGGGCTGGCGGCCGGGCGAGCCGTGGCGGGCGCTGTCCCGTCCGACCTGGCGGCCGGACATCCGCGCGGCGGTCATCTCCCGCACCCGGATCAACCTGCACCGCAAGATCGTCAAGCACGCGTCGTACACCGGCCAGTACCCGGTCGCGATCCTCTCCGACTGCGTCGTCTACGCGGCCAACGGCGAGAGCCCGCTGGACTTCCTGCCGTACCGGGAGGGCAAGCCGCTGCCCGGCGGCTTCAAGCTCGGCATCAACCCCGGCCTGGTCAAGCACGAGGGCACCCAGTCCGTGCTGTGGGGTGAGGAGGTCCGCGAGCGGTTCAACGCCCCGGAGCTCAACCTCGCCCGGTACATCAAGGACGGCACCGTCACCGACGCCGACAACGGAGAGTAGGAGAGGGCGACGATGAGCCTGTTCGGGGACGGCCTGGACACCGCGGTGCAGAAGGCGTTCACCCGTCCGGCGCCCAAGAGCGCGGGCGCGCAGATGCGATACCTGGTCAAGCAGCTCAAAGGCACCAAGCCGGTCGCCCAGATGCTGCGCATCTCCCAGCGCACCGTCGAACGGTACGTGAAGGACCAGATCAGGAAGCCCCGCGCCGATCTCGCCGCGCGCCTGGAGCGCGAGGTGAAGAAGCGGTGGCAGCCGCAGATCCGGGCAAAGGCCCGGCGGCAGGCGGCGACCACCGGCGGCATCGTCATCGACGCCCGTGCCCGGATCGGCTACACCGCGCCGATCGGCTCCACTGACGAGGACCGGCTCCGGCACCTGACCGTCGCCCTTCCGCCCCGCTACGCCGCCCGCCTCTTCGAAGCTCAAGAGGCCGGCGCCAGTGACCAGCAGCTGCGCGAGATCGCAGCCGAAGGGCTCAAGGAGGTGTACTTCCAGGACAACGGCCGCCGCGCCGGGCAGCTGGAGGAGGTCCGCTTCACGGACATCGAGCACATCGAGTTCGACCTGTAGCAGCCGCGCCCCGAACAGCCTGCGAGCCCGGATGTGACTGAGCGCTTCACTTGGCGGCTGAGTGCTTCAGTCGGCGGGTGAGCGTTTACTTGGTGGGCCTGCTCGTCAACGCGGGCGGCTAGCCCGGAGGCGTACTCACTGAGTGCGGCGGACGCCTCCGGCGACGGGCTGTCGAGCGCACGAACGGTGAAGGCGAGCCGTCCGTCGTGCTTGCCGGTGCTCACCGTCTGAAGGCGGGTTGGTCGATGTGAGAGGCGATGGAGTCGAGGTGCGGCGCGTGCCGGTCACGGCCCCGGACGCCCGGGCAGCGATGAGTGGAACAGTCCACTCCAGCGGGGCAGGCTGTATCCATGCGGATGCTCTTCCGCCTAGCTCCTCCGTCCGGAGCGGGCGGTCATAGCCGGGCTCTCTTCCGAGTCGCGCAGTGCGTGCCATTCGTGATCATACTGCTCGGGCTGGGGATCGAGCTCTCGCCTGCGCACGATATCTACACCGGCCCTCTCCTCGTCGCGATGCCGGCCTTGGCTTCGCTGACGATGGGCCCGAAAGGCACCCTTGCGGCAGCGGCTGGAGCTCTGGCCGTCAGCCTGGCGACCACCACCCTGCACGAGGCGTGGGGTGGCCTGCTGATCTACAGCAACCTCCTGGGCCTCCTCGTGGTGTCCGTGGCCAGTGTCATCACGAGTAAGGCTGTGCGCACGCGCAGGCAGAGCGAGCTCGACCAGGTTCGCCGGGTTGCCGTGGCAGCGCAAAGAGTCATGCTGCGGCCCGTACCAGCCCGGCTGGGGCCGGTACGGGCGGCCAGCATGTATCTCGCGGCCGAGACGGGAGCGCAGATCGGCGGCGATCTGTACGAGGCCGTAGAGACCCGGTACGGGGTCCGGATGATCGTGGGCGACGTCCGCGGCAAAGGGCTGCCCGCTGTGGGTTTGGCCGCGGCCGTGCTGAACGCCTTCCGGGAGGCCGCGCACTATGAGCACGACCTGGTGGAGGTGATGAACCACTGCGCGGCTGCGCTGCACCGGGAGCGAGCCGCGCCGGGCGCGGAAGACCCGGACGAGAGGGAAGACCAGGCGGAGGATTTCGTCACCGCACTCGTGGCTCAGGTGCCCGACAGCCTCGAGGTCCAGGTGGTCAATCGCGGCCATCCGCCTCCGCTGCTACTGCACCAGGGCAAGGTTCACGCCCTGATGCCCAGCTCACCACTGCCACCCCTGGGCCTGGACGACTTCATCACCGGTCCTCCCGCCAAGGCGGAGAGCTTTCCGCTCACACCCGGTGACTATCTGCTGCTGTACACCGACGGCGTGATCGAAGCCCGCAATCCCGACAGCGTCTTCTTCGCCTTGCCCGAGGCCATGGAAGCGGTGCCCACCTGGACTCCGTCGCAGTTCCTGGAACAACTGCACCAGGCATTGATCCGTCACACCGGGGGCCACCTAACGGACGATGCGGCGATGATCGCCGTTGACCGACTCAACGAAGAAGTGGGCGAACCAGCAGTCGGCGCAGCTGCTGACTCCTGAAGTACAGACCGCATTGATCTCCCTGCCACGTCCCGAGCGCGGCGTTTGACGAAACCCGCCGACTGTGTCCTGTGCGATCGAAGCTTGAGCGTGTGCCATTCAAGGTTGAGCACGCTTAGGCGTCCGCCGGAAACCCGTGGCGGTCTCCCAGGCTGATCTGCGCCTGACGGGTCGGGGATGCAGAATGGCACTAAAGCAGGCAGATCACCGTCTACCAATGGACACTCTCAGTGACCGCCGAGTCCTACATCCTCGACCAACGGCCGTTCGTGAGGCTTGGCTGCTCTGATGCGCCTCTTCGTTTCGTCGATGGCGGGAACGTTCCAGACCGTGCGCCAGGTGGCCGGTATCTGACGCTCGATGGCGAACTTGCCTTCGAGTTGAGTTTCTGGTGCGGCACCTGTCCCTTCTTGTTCGAGCGACTGTACGGAGCCAATCACGCTCTGTCCCTGGACGTCCTCCAGGAATGCCTCAACGAAGGCCTCAGCTGTGTGGATAATGACGTCATAAAGTGCGTTTCGGCGCTCCTGTCAAGAGGTGAATACCTACCCATACTGGAGGAGCTGCCACCGCGGCTCGTCATGCCCATGCAGGCCGGCGACTACTTTTCCGAAGATCAAGACAACGACGGCTTTTGGGGCTTGCCACACTACCCGCGAACGCCGTACTACCGTTCCGCCTCTTGGCGGTTGGTCCCTCGACGATATGAGTTCCTGAGCCCACGCCTGTATGAGTTCGTAGTGCCGATGGTGCCGCCGAGCTGGAATGACCGGCGGACGGTGGAGGAACAGGCCATACGCCTGGCTGTCAGCTCTGCTCCGACCTGCCTCAGCCTCTCGGTACTCGATATCTGCGCAGACGACTGGCACCTTGCGCATTTCCTCCTGGACGGACACCACAAGATGGAGGCAGCAGCCGAGCACGGACGTCAGTTGCGTCTTCTCAGCCTGATATCACTCGACTACAGCCTTGCGGCACGTGAGGACATCCTCGAAGTCCCAGTCGTGCTGGCACGTCCTTCCAAGCCCTCCTGAACGCACGCCACTCCATCTTCGATGGCAAACGCTCAAGGTTCGATGACACGCCCTCAACTTTTGATGGCACAGGACAGACTGAAGCGTGTCCCGTCTTCTGCGATCTGGCTCCGATCTCAGTTGATCTGGTCCGACTCGCTCTTCGTCTCAGGCGATCTGGTCCGTCGGTGCTGCTGTCGGTGTGGGATGGCAGGCTTCGCCCATGACTTATGACCTTGCTGTCTGGGAAGGCGAGCGGCCTGCAGATGACGGTGCTGCTGGCCAGTGCGCCGGCCTGATCCGCCTGACAGACCCTAGGACCGTTCCACCGTCTCCAGGTACAGCTTCACGTAGCGGTCCACGTCCACGTCCAGCGCCACGTCCACCAGGGCCTTTCGTGGCCGGCGGCCCGATGGTCATCGGCGAGTGGGCCGATGACACGACCGCCCGCCGTAGCTGGCGCGACTGGGTCGGGCTGTACGGCAGCGACGAGAAGGTGGTCATCCGGCTCACTCAGGAGGCCGCCGACAGCGAGCACGTGCTACTGGCATGGGAGCAAGGGCGGGCCGTCGAGGCGGGCTCGGACGGCGGGCACCAGTCCGGGAGCTAGGACGTGTTTGAGATGTTGATCAAGGTCGTGAAACGATCTTCAGATGTCTCGTGGCGATCTGACGGATGCACAGTGGGAGCGGCTGGAAGCG
>NZ_JBEXYL010000227.1:0-4726 GCF_040630895.1 Streptomyces sp. NPDC005728 | reverse complement strand
TCTTCGCGCCGGCGATCCACCGGTAGTAGCCCGAGCGCGAGACCCGAAGGACCCGGCATATCCGCTGAACGCCGAAGGTCTCGGCGTGGGCGGAGACGAATTCCCAGCGGCGGGTCCTCGCTTCATCTCCTTGGCGAAATAGGCCGCCGCCCGGCGCAGGATCTCCCGCTCGAGCTCCCACTCCTTCTCCGCCTTGCGCAGCCGGCCGTTCTCCGCGCGCAGCCGGGCCAGTTCCTCGTCAAGGCTCTCCGCACTCTGCTCGCCGTGGCTGTGATCGCGGCCCGCGTGCTCGTCGGCCTGGCGCACCCAGCTCCGCAGCGTCTCGCCGGTCACCCCGACATCCGCCGCGACCGCCGCGTACGCGCGCTTCCCGCCCGCCGCGCGGTACAGCGCGACAGCGTCATTCCTGAACTCCGCCGGATACGGAGACTTACGTCCCACCAGGACACCTTCCCTTGGATCTGCAAGATCCATTGTCAGAGTGTCCACGTCACGGGGGTCGCCTCAATCCTGGCCGGTGCTCGCGAACTCCGCATGGTGACGTACGCCGCCCAGCACGCTGTCAGCAACGCGGAATGGAAGGATCAGGCGCAGTACCGCGTTGACTGCCTGCGCGGTCAGCAGGGGTCGCGCCCGTGGATCTGGAAGGGGATCATGTAGTACGCATTGACCGGAGCCGTTCAGCGATGCCGTACGAGTCTAGGCGTACGGAGCGGATGTCGTTGATCAGGTCGCGCCACAGGTCGTACTTCGTCTCTACGTGCTCGCCGGAGGCCTCCAGGTAGGCGATAGCGACGCCGTAGCCGTAGGCCTCGTTGCGGGCGGGGAGTGGGCGCAGCAGAACGCACTCCTCCAGGAACACGGCTGCCCGCCAGAAGGCGTCCGGGTCGCTCTGGTCAAGCCGGGGGGTGTTCACCCGGTGGCGTGCCGCCATGCCGACGAGCACGGAGAGGTCGTTGACGGTGAGGTCGGTGCGGAGGATGTCTTCCTGGCGGGCCAGGAGCCACCGGTAGTCGACGAGCAGTTCCACAGGTTCAGGCCGCCCGCGGGGTCTCGTGGGCGGCCAGCGGGAGGCCGCCGAAGTCCGCGTCGAACCGGTCCAGGATGCCCGGCTCGCCAATGACGCGGCGGAACACGGCGGTGGCCGTGTCGAGCAGCTTCTCGTGCTCCTTCTCTTCGGCGACCCGGGCGAGGTAGTCCTTCATGGACAGCCCCGCCCCGTCGGCCAGGGCCTTGAGGCGGTCTCGTGTGGTGTCGTCGATCTTGACGCTGGTGTCTGCCATGCTTCGAGTATGCCGAGTGGTATGCCGCCTCCGCTACCCCTTCCCGGGAAGCGGCTGTGAGCTGGGGTTTTCTTCCTGGGTCGGGTCTGGCGAACCGGAGTGGCCGAAGAGTGGCACGGCGTCGAGCGGATCCTTCTTGCTGATGTCGATCGTGCCGTCCGGCCGGTTGTACACGTCGTCGGCGAGGGTGGAGTCCGCGTTCCAGTCGCCGGCGGTGTTGCGCTCGGACAGCGGGGCCAGGGCCTCGGCCATGTCGGTGTTCGGGCCGGCCCGCAGGCTGTGGGAGGTGACCTTGAGGCCGTTGATGATGGCTACCTTTGCGGCGGCCGCGCGTGCCTTGACCATCTCTTTGACGGCCCGGCCCTTGAGGAACAGCCCGCGCACGGTCGCGTTGGTGCGGCGCTTGAGGTTGCCCGTCGTGGTCAGCGCGCGGAAGAAGGGCTTGGTCGGCTGGTACGCCGGCGGCCGGGTTCTGGTCGTGTTCGGTGGGCTCGCGCAGCTCGCGGAGATCTGCGATCCAGGCCCGCACACGGGCGACGATCTGCAGGTCAGCGCGGTCGCGGATGAACCACCACCGGCCGTTGCCCTTCCTCCGGGTCTTGCTCTTCGCGGTCCACACCCACACGCCGTCGTGGTCCACGCGGACGTGCTTGACGAGCAGGTTCGTGACCTCGATCGAGCGGTAGAGCATGCCGTACTGCAGTACCAGCATGGCCGCGTCGCGCCTGCCGATCCGGGTGCCTTCGTCGATCTTCGCGAGGACCCTGACCAGATACTTCAGGGTCAGGCCCGCGGACTGCTCCTTCTCGCCGCCGGCCGGGATGAAGTCCTCCAGGCGGTAGTTCTCGATCATCTCGCGGACCAGGGAGCCGTCCGGCCGATCACCCTTGGGGTACCAGGTGACGATGCGGGTGCAGTAGGCGAGGAGAGAGTCCGGGCTGTACGGGACGTACGGGGAGCCGGGCCGCCCCTTGCCGCGTTCCGTGAGGTGGCCGAAGTACGCCGCGACGTTCGCAGTGGTGGTGGTCGGCCGGGCGACCTGGCCCTCCTTCTCGCACCACTCCACGAAACGGGCCCGGCTCGAGTCCCGGTTGACGTGGATGTTTCGGGTGCCCCGTTCGTCGACGTGCTTCTTCACGCGTGGGGAACCGTGAAGTCCCGTGCAGTGAAGGCGGGATGGGTGTCGGCACGCGGCGGCAGCTCGCCCTCGACAGGGATCGTGTCGCGGGTGAGACGGTAGGGGACCGGAGTGGCGGGTGTCGTAGACGATGTCGTCCGGCTCGGTCGCTTCCGTCGCTGTCGTCACCCCAAGTCTCCGAGGCAGTCGTTGCAGATCGTGGGGCCGTCGGCCGGCTGGGAGAGCCGTGTGCAGCGCATGCATGACTCCAGCCCCTGGAACTCGGTCGAGCAGCCGAAGCAGTACTGCCTCGCGTCCTCCGGCGCGGCGGCCAGGTACGCCTCGTCGATCAGGGCGTGCGCGCCGCGCTCAGGGCAGTCCTCAGTGGGCGGGCCGGTCTTGCGGTAGTCGCGCCAGGAGTGTTCCAGCACCTCCACGGCGTACGGCAGCACGAAGGCTTCAGCTTCCCACCGTGCCTCGCAGAACAGGCATCTGACCTCGCCGCCCTCGGCGAGCAGAGCCCACTTCAGGCAGTCCGGGCATCGCAGGGTGTACCACTCCCGGCCGGCCAGCTCGGGCGTGATCCGGTCCATGATGATCGCGGAGTAGCTGCGGATCCGCGGCAGCGCCTCCCGCACGTGACGCATCTGCTCGTCCAGGTGTTGGGCCTCGTCGCCCGTCAGTCCCAGTCGCAGGTGGTCGTCGACGAAGGCGATGAGAAAGTCCAGCACCTGCGCGGCGCGCTTCTACCGCGGGGACGGTGGCGGTTAGCCCGAAATGCTGGAGCCGGTTGCGCTGCTGGGTCAGGTGGGTGATGTTCCCCTTGTCCTCCGGCGAGATCTCGACACCCTGGGTGCGGAGCCGTTTGATCGCGTCGTCAGTCTTGCAGCTGGTGAAGTCGCCTTGCTTGTAGGCGAGTTGGTCGGCCTCGTCCGGCTTGGTGAAGACCTGGCGCTAGTCGAAGGAGGTCAGGCGCGCCTTGAGCAGGACCTCGGTGGCCGCCTGGAGGTGCAGGACTCCGTACTTCAAGTCCCGCGGGCCGGGCTCGTCGCGGTCGAGGTGATTGACGACGCTGCGCAGGTAGTCGTGGCGGCCGTGACCGCGTCCCCGGCGGACATGCACTATCCGCCGATCCAGAACGGCATGGTGGCGAGGACAGAGGAACCGACGAATTGCGGCTCCCGCAGTGACGGAATGTGTGGAGCGGAGTCGGCGGGCCGGGCGGCTGCCGGGCAAAGTGAGGCGAATCGTACCGTCACCGGCTTTTCGGTGCGATCGCCCAGACTTCAGGGTGGGAAATTGAGCATAGCCGTGCAGGCCAGGGGCGGGCCTGTACCGTGTCGGTCACCTTCCCTCGACCAGGTCGTTGGCGGATTATGCGCAAGATCGTTTCTATTGCGGCGGTTGTCATCTTCGGTACTGTCTTGGCTGGTGCCGCGCACGCGTCCTTGAAGGCTCCTGCCATGTCGGCCGCTGCCGAGGACGGTCAACTCCTCCTGACTGTCAGCGGGTCCACGAACACCTGGATCAGGGGAGTCCGCCTCAACTGCCCTCCCGCATCGAATGCCACCCATCCCCACGCCCCGGAAGCCTGCTCAGCCCTGGCCGAAGCCCAAGGCGACTTCGACGCGCTATCCGGTGATCCCAAGTCCTGCTCACCTAAGTACGACCCAGTCACCGCCTCTGCCACTGGCACCTACAGAGGCAGACGCGTGGCCTGGCATGGCACGTTCGGCAACGCTTGTGCCTTGGACGCTGCCACCGGACCCGTCTTCCGATTCTGACCCTCAGTCTTCCTCTGGCTCCCTGATAGCCGCCCGCCCGGCCATGGGCAAGGTCCTCTACGCGCGAGTGGAGGTGTGTCGGCGTAGTTGGGGACGTCGGCGTAAGCCTCCTGGTGGAGGCACTGGCTCAGCCTCGTGCAGGAGACGGTCTTGCGTCGACGAGGACCGCGGCGGGGGCGGACCGGAGGAATACCGTCGGTTTGAGCGCACGGCTGACTTGCTCGTTGCCGGTCGTAGCCAGGAAGGTGGAGGCGCGGCCGTACGCTCGCCGGCGACGGGGCTTCCGGGCCGGACTGCGGTCCTGCCCTCCTCCCCGTGTACCGCCAGGGTCGGCGGGCGCAGCGCAGTCATCGGCGTGGCACCCCGAGGAAGGCGAGGAGGAATCCAGACTACTGCTGAGGTCCGTGATCCCCGTGATCCCCGTGCGACCTCGTGACCGGCGCGGCTGGTATGCCACGATTGGTGCTCGGAACAATGCGCCCAGGGGGGAATCGCATGTACGAGACCAGGGGGGCCCGGACCTCGGCACGGGCACGGGCGTC
>NZ_JBEXYL010000226.1:0-4890 GCF_040630895.1 Streptomyces sp. NPDC005728 | reverse complement strand
GTCGATGAACTGGTCGCGCTCGTCCGGGTCGTGGCAGAGGGTGTAGAGCTCTTCGAACTGGTCCACGATCAGCCACGTGCGCTCAGAAGTGAGGCTCGTTCTCGCGCGGGGACAATGGCCGTGCCGCGCACTCGCGCTGGGGTCGGGCAGAGCTACCCCCGCTTACGCGAGGGTAGCTCTAGGAGGTCTCGTGGGTGGGTGTCCCAGCGGTACAGGGGCCAGGCGCGTCGCTCGCGCCTGCCACCGTCGACGAAGCCACACCCGGGAACCTCACTCTTCGGCGATCCATTGGGCGAGGGAGATCAGGGTGGCTTCGACGCTGTTCGTCATGTAGTCGCGGAGTGCGTCGAGGTCGCCGCGGGTGGTGCCCAGCACCGGGTCGAGGCGGAGGAGTTGCCAGGACTGCTCGACGACGGTTCCGCGTCCCTGGTGGTGGAAGGTCCAGCCCCACTGCACGATGCCGTCCTCGGCGCCGCCGACCACGAAGGTGAAGGCGTCGCCGGGGTCGGCTCGTACGACCTGGGAGCGGGTGGTCCATTCCCTGCCGTCCTTCTGATTGCGGCCGCTGAACCAGGCGCCGACCCGAGGCCCGGCGCCCTGGTCGAACGTGGCGTCGGTCGCGTTCGGACTCCAACGGCCGATTGCGGACACGTCACTGACCAGGTCATAGACCCGGGCGGGTGCGGCGTCGACCCATGCGCGTCTGGTGAAGGCGAAGCCTGATGGGTCCAGAGCCTCGAAGAGGTCGTGTTCGCTGGTGGTGGCGCTCAAGGCGTCCTCCTGGGTGTGTGCGGGGTGGTGCCGGGTCGGCGTCGCCCACGTCATCACCAGTCCTGCCGGGGAGCCAGACCCGCTGGTGCCTATCCACAGCCGGGGCAGGCTGTGCGTTTCGAGTCGGCCCATACTCGGATCCATGACCGGAAAATCGCAGCTCGGGAACTTCCTGCAGGCGCGGCGCTCCCAGCTGCGTCCCAAGGATGTCGGGGTGCCCACCTACGGGGAGCGTCGGCGTGTGCCGGGTCTTCGGCGCGAGGAGTTGGCGCTGCTGGCGGGTGTGAGCGCCTCCTACTACACCCGGCTGGAGCAGGGGCAGTCACTGAGCGCGTCGTCCGAGGTGCTGGACGCGATCGCCGGGGCTCTGCGGTTGGACGAGTCCGAGCGGCGGTACTTGCACGACCTGGCCCGGGCGGACAGGCATCGTACTCGGGGCCGGCGGCCTGCTGCGGAGCGTGTGACGGAGGCGGCGGCTCAGTTGATGGACGTGCTGGCGGACGTTCCCGCGATCGTGCTCGGCCTGCGCAGTGACGTGCTCGCGTGGAATCGCCTGGGTCACGCGCTGTTCGCCGGGCACCTGGACCCTGGTGCCCCGGACCTGTCGGCGCAGCGTCCCAACATGGCCAGACTGGTGTTCCTCGACGGTCATACCCGCGACCTGTACGCGGACTGGCCGAGCAAGGCCCGGGCGGTGGTGGGGAATCTGCGCCTGGTGGCGGCCCAGCATCCGCAGGACACGGCATTGCATGCGCTTCTGGGTGAACTGAGCGCCAAGAGCGTCGAGTTCGCCTCGATGTGGGCCGACCACCGGGTCAAGGCTTGCACCGTCGCCGCTTATGAGATGCGGCACCCGCTGGTCGGCCCCCTGACCGTCGTTCAGCAGACCCTGAGTCACGGGCCGGGCCCCAACGTGGTGGTCGCCACCACGGAGGCGGGCTCGACCTCGCGGACCGCGCTGGCCCTGCTCGCCCAGGCCATCGCCCAGGACACCATCCCGGCCGACCCGGCGCAGACGGCGCGACGGGCCGGCGCCGGCTGACCTCACACAACGCCGCCGGGCGCTCGGCCGGCACTTGCGAGCACCCGTCCCACCCGGCTACTCCGACCACCGCTTCGTGGCGGCGGCGCCTCTGCACGTCATCACGACCGCCGCCAACGTCAACGACATCACCCAGACCCTCGACCTCGTCGACGGCATCCTGCCCGTCGCCGGACGACCCGGCCGGCCCCGACAGATGCCGGAGAGCCTCCTGGGCGACAAGGCGTACGACTCGAAGGCTGTGCGCGGTGAGCTGCGACGCCGTCGCATCCAGGCGGTGATCTCCCGCAAGGGCTCCCCGAACATCAAGGGCCTGGGCAGGCTCCGCTACGTCGTCGAGCAGACCTTCGCCCTGCTCCGCCAGTTCGAACGCCTCGCGGTCCGATGGGAACGACGTATCGAACTCCACGACTCCTTCCCCTCGTTGGCTTGCAGCCTCATCTGCCGGAGACGCCTCAAGAAGAGCGGATCATGATCGCGTGACGAGCTCATAGGAAATGATTTGAGCGAGGCTGCGCCCCGCTGTTATTTTCGCGGTGGACCGTGAAGTCGTCGTATGGAGGTGAGCCCCGTGAACACAGTTACCCATGGGTGCTCCCTCAACCCGTCACGGTCCGGCGGCTGACGTTCGGTGTCGCCAGGAGCGCCTGAGATCGAGGCACTCCTGGAAGGAGACTCCGATGAACACGAAGCCTTTCACATCTGGCCTGAGCGAGAACGCGGTGATGATCACGCGCGTCGCGGACAGGCAATGGCATGCACTGGATGACGACCTGGTGGTCGGCCGCGGGCATGCGGAGCACCGGCCCGACGGACGCTTGTTCGTCAGCATCGACGCCTGGCACGACGCCACCTTCGACCGGCTCGCCGAGGCGATGCTGGCGCAGCTGCCGGCGCCGCTGTACACGGTGGTCGACGAAGCCGACGTCGAGCTGACGGCCGGCTGGCGGCGGGCCGGTTTCACGATCCGGCGCCGAGAGTGGGAGTACGTCGTGCCGACCGATCCGCGGGTCACAGGGCTCGAAGCAGTCCTGCCGCCTTCGGGCGTGACGATCGTGCCCGCCGGTCAGGCGGACGAGAGTCTGCTGCGGGCGGTGGACCGCGCGATCCGTGACGAAGTCGAGGCGAGTGTCGGGTGGCAGTCGATGCCCGCGGAGGTAACTCCCCGCCCCGAAGGCGACACCATCGTCGACCCGTCGAAGTACGCGGTGGCCGCGGCACCGGACCGCTACCTGGGTCTGATCCGCGTGGTGACGGTGAACCGGCCGCGCATCGGGCTGGTCGCGGTCCGGGCCGGCGAGCAGCGCCGCGGCATCGCGCGGGCGCTGCTCGCCCACGCGCTGGGGACGCTGCACCGTTCCGGGCTCGCCGCGGCCAGGACCGAAGTCCACGAGTCCAACCAGGCAGCCTCGGCGCTGTTCGAGGGCATCGGCGCCCGGCCGATGAGCAGCAACCTGGAGCTGGTGCGATGACGAAGAACAAGAACGTCATCGAAGTCGAGGGCAAGGTCGTCGAGTGCCTGCGCAGCGCCATGTTCACCGTGGAACTCGACAACGGCCACCAGGTGCTCGCGCACATCAGCGGGAAGATCCGCAAGAACTACATCAAGATCATGCTGGAAGACCGGGTGCTGGTGGAGCTCCCGCCGTACGACCTGACGCGCGGCAGGATCGTGTTCCGGTACCGGAACTAACGGCCATCGGCACCTTCCGCGGTAGCTGATCCTGGGGCCCCGGTCACGGCGTTTACGTGACCGGGGCCCCGATGACGGCACGCACGGCCGCGGCGGCCACCGCTCCAGCCGCCGCCGGCAGGTCCGGCCCGAGCCGAACCCCGGCTCCAGGGACAGCAGTTGCCAGGCGACGTCGTTGTGCAGCACGTACAAGATGCCGTGCAGGCACAGCAGGCACAGCAGGTCCGGCACCGGCCTCGGGCCGGCAGCCTACTCGGGCCAGGGTGGCAGCAGCGGCGCGATCAGCGCCCACAGGTCATCGTCCACCATCCACGCCCGGGTAGTCACACCATCCACCTTCAACAGACCCGAAAACTGCGTCATCCGCAGTCCCGTGAACGTCTCCACACACGCGGTCAGCCCTTAACACCCCAGCCATACAACGGAGATGCCCGGCTCACGGCCATGTGCAACACCCTTTGGCGCCGCGCCCCGCGTGGCCGTGCTCCGCGGACGAGTCGGGGAAAGTGTCGCGCCCCCGAACACAAGGACGAGCGCTGGCTAGGATGAGTCATGAAACCGAACTGCATGCATTCTGAAACGACTTGGGCCCGGCGGCGCGCAGCGGTTCTGGCTTCTTTGCTGAGTGCGGCGGCCCTCGGATGGACTGCGGTCGCACTGAGCGTGCACGCTACCGGCTCGACCGCACCGGAACCCGGCGGCGTGACCGATGCCGATCTGGCCCGGCTGGGCGCTGCCGTGATGGCCGGCATCGCTGCGGTGGCCGCCGGACTGTGGTGGCGCCACTGGGCGACCGTACGTCGGCTGATGACCGGCGGAGGCTGGGCTCGGGGGGCGTTTGCCGTCTCCGCCGTCCATTCGGTCTTCGTCCTGCCGGTGATCGGGCTGGCCTCCTGGGAGTGGAGTGCCCCTGCGATCCTGTTCACGTGCGCGGTGATCGCCGGCGGTGTGCGGGAGGCCGCCTGGGCGAGCGCACCGGCTACCGGGGTCGTCGCTTCGGGGTGACGACGGGTGATACGTCACCATGAATTGTCCGAGACCGAGTGGGAGTTCGTTCGGCTACTGCCCGCGTCCTTGCTGGGGCGGAAGCGGTTGGACGACCGAAGGGTCCTCAACGGGATCGTGTGGAAGTTCCGTGCCGGGACTGCCTGGCGGGATGTGCCCGAGCGGTACGGGCCGTGGGCCACGGTGCCCACCCGCTTCCGCCGGTGGGCGGCAGACGGTACCTTCGAGCGGGTGCTCAAGGCCGCCCGGGCGTAGACGGACGCAGTGGGGGATGTCGACTGGCTGGGTCTTCCAAGATTTTCGTAGCCGTTGATCGTGTGAACTGGGCTGTGGCGTAAGGGTGTTGATGGTGGCACGCTGACCGCGTGTGCCATCGAGC
>NZ_JBEXYL010000225.1:0-4924 GCF_040630895.1 Streptomyces sp. NPDC005728 | reverse complement strand
GGAAGATCGGCAGCGGCATCAGGGTCGGCGTCTCGTCGGACGCGTAACCGAACATCAGGCCCTGGTCGCCGGCGCCCTGCCGGTCCAGCTCGTCCCCCTCGTCCCCGCGGGAGGCACCCGCGACCCGTGACTCGTAGGCCGTGTCGACGCCCTGCGCGATGTCCGGGGACTGTGCGCCGATCGACACCGACACGCCGCAGGAGGCGCCGTCGAAGCCCTTGGCCGAGGAGTCGTAGCCGATCTCGAGGATCCTGTCGCGTACGAGCTGGGCGATCGGCGCGTAGGCCTTGGTGGTGACCTCGCCGGCGACGTGCACCTGCCCCGTGGTGATGAGCGTCTCCACGGCGACCCGGGAGGTCGGGTCCTCACGCAGCAGGGCGTCGAGGATGGTGTCGCTGATCTGGTCGGCGATCTTGTCGGGGTGGCCCTCGGTCACGGACTCCGAAGTGAACAGGCGGCGAGACATGGAACTCCTTGTGAGAGCGACAGCGGGGGGGAGATGGCGACGGCCGCATGCAGACGGCTCACCGGGCGGTACGCGCCGGTCGGTCGGGTGTCCGGCGCGGTCTGATCTTGCTGCGCCACCGGGAGAAGCTAGTCATGCCGACCTGTCCGGCACCAGAGCGAGCCCCAGACTCTGTCAGGAAGGGGCGGTCTGCGCGGAGAGCAACGTGACGCAGTGGGCCGCCGAGACGAGCGTCGCATGGCGGTTCCATCCGTTGAAGGTGCGCCCGGTGAAGTCCGTCATGCCGATGCGGTCGGTGGTGTTCCGGAAGGAGTCGTCGACCGTGTCCACGAGCCTTGCGAGAGAGGTCAGTTCGTCCGGGCCGGCGTCGTGCATGTTGGTGACCCAGGCCCGGCCCGGACCACTGTCGGGGTGCGTCTGCGTGCGGAACAGCAGCAGGTCGTCCAGGCCGTCCAGGGCCGCGGGACGGCGGTCGGCGCCGACCACGAAGGGCACACCGGCCGCGCGCAGCTTCCGTACGGCGGTGGCGGCGTCGGCGTCGCCGACAGCGAGCACCACCGGGCGCACGGGCAGGTCTCCGTCCCGGTGCGCGGCCAGGCCGAGGTACGCCTCGACCGCGCACTCCGCCGGATTCTCCGCCGCGAGCCCGTCGGGTATCGCCACCTGGGCGCGCCGGGCGTCGTCGTCGAGCCAGTCGCGGGGCAGCAGCAGCCGCCAGCTGACCGGGTAGGGCAGCACGGAGGACGCGGCCCACAGACCCACCGAGTACTGGACGTTCAGCATCTGGCCCAGGGCGGGAACGTAGCGCTTGTGCACGCCCACGGTGTTGTCCCCCTCCTTCGGTACCAGCAGGGGGCGCAGCACCCACGCCCGGGGAGGCGCCAGTTCGGCCATGTACGCGGCCAGGGCCCGCCGCATCGGCATCCAGTCCCAGGTGGAGCAGCTGACGAAATGGTGCAGGCGCTGTTCGAGGGTCGCGCTTCCGCCCAGGTGGGCCGCCATGTTGCGGAAGGACCTGCGGCCCGGGGTGGCCAGCAGGCCCCTGACGTACTTCAGGCCCCTCGCGCGCTGATCGCTGCGGGACAACTGGGCGAAGAGCCGGTCGCACAGGTCCGTGAGGACCGCGTCGTCGACGGGCGGCGGCGCGGCACCGGCGGCCGGGCCGGGACGGTCCTCCTCGCACCGGGCGAGCCCCCTCGGCGAGGCGACGTCACTCATGAATACGATCCCCCTGGTCGTGAACGTGGTCGTGCCCCCGCCCCGGACACTCGGTGCCCGGGGCGGGGGCTTGCCGCGCGGCGGCGGCGTTGCGCCGCTCCGTCGGCAGGCGGGACGGGAGTCCCTCCGGTCAGGCGGCCGGCTCGGGTTCGCTGCTGCGGAAGGCTCCGGCCGACGCGAAGACGACGGCGGCGAGCGCGACCGCCAGCACCGTGAATCCGGCGACGCCGTAGAAGCCGTCGAACTTGCTCAGCAGCACGCCGCCGACCACACCGCCGATCGTCGTGCCGGCGTAGAGGGCGGTGGTCGCCAGCGACGACACCGTGCCGCGCGCAGCGGTGGTCTGGCCCAGCAGCATCGCCATGAAGATCGGGTAGGCGAGGCCGAGGAACGCGGACCCCAGCGCCAGGCCGGTGATCGCAAGCCCCAGGTTGGGGGCGAACGGCACGGCGCCGTAGATCACGATCAGGGCGGCGAAGACCAGGATCAGGGTGCGCTGTTCGCCGATCCGGCGGATGAGGTGGCTTCCGAACAGCGAGGTGCTCGCCATGCCGACGCCGAGCGCCATCATCGAGGCACCGACCGAGGCCACGCCCAGTCCGAAGTCCTCGGTCAGCCAGGAACCGATGAAGGAGATCGTCTCGAAGACACCGGTCTGGTAGACGAAGTAGGCGAGCAGGAACCAGGTGAACGTCCGTGACCGGAACAGGCTGGCGTACGTCCCGAAGAACCCGGACCCCGTGCCCGGCGCAGCGCCCGGAACGGACGGGAAGACCCGCCAGAGGATGATCCAGGCGATGGCGGACAGCCCCGCGACCGCCACGAACGGCACGTGCCAGGAGGCGGTGGCCAGCCAGCCGCCGATCGGCACGCCGACCACCTGGGAGATGGACATGCCGGCGCCGGCGAAGCCCATGGTCTTCACCACGGCGTTACCCGGCACCAGGACCGGGATGGAGGCCCAGATCTGAGGGCTCACGAGCGCGGCCGACATACCGGCGAGGAACCGGAAGAGGATCATCGTCCAGAAGCCCTGCGCCACACCGCACAGGGCCGTGGAGACCGTGAACCCGGCGAAGCCGAGCAGGAGCACGCTGCGCCGGTCACGGCCGTCCGACAGCGGGCCGGCCACCAGGGCGAACAGCGCGAAGCCGAGGGCGTAGGCGCTGACCATCCACCCGGACTGGCTGGTGGAGACGTCGAACGACTTGGCGAGGGTGGGCAGCATCGGCGCCACCAGGAACGTGTCGGTGCCGATCACGAACATGGTCGCGAACGACAGCCACGCCACGACACTGCTGGAGAGAGCTGGGGTCTGCCGGTCCGCGCTGCGGGACCGGGGGGAGGAATCTGTCGAGGTCATCGGGTAACACCACCGTGGAGGGACATGGGGGAGGGGGGTGTGCGGCGCCGTTCTCGGCGCTGCGGGAGCGGTACGGGGCTGCTACACGCCGGGGCGCCGGCCCCAGCTGGAGTAGACGAAGGTAGAGACGTCGGGCGCGGGGCGGCTGTCCAGCAGCGCCTTCGCCCGCTCGATCTGTTCGGGTATCAGGAGGCCCGCGCCGGTGAGGGTCTCGCCGCTCTGGATCAGGCGGATGCGCAGCAGTTCGTCCTGGACGGGGTCGACGCCGAGCCCGCCGGGTGTGACGGCGACACCCACGGACGTGCAGCCCGCGGCCGCCAGCAGCGCGGGCGTCCGGCGCGCCCAGGACAGGTCGATGCCCTGTGCGGCCAGTGCGGCTGTCCAGGCTCCGTGGGCCTGCCGCCACTCCGGATAGGGGGAGTCCTCCGCGGGCACGAAGTAGACGTCCTCGAGGACCAGCCAGCCGCCGGGGGCGAGCCACTGCACCGCGCGCTTGAGGATCTCCTCACGCTCCGCCAGGTGCATGAACACGGCGCGCGCGTGGACCAGGTCGAACGATCCCGGGACGAAGTCCTCCCGGGTGATGTCCATGCGCCGAACGGTCAGGTTCGGGGCGTGGTCGGTGTCGATGAAGCGCGGGTCGATGTCGGCGGCGACGACGCTGCCGGCGGGCACCCGGTCGGCGAGCCAGTAGGCGATGGAGCCGGCGCCCGCGCCCAGTTCGAGGCAGCGCGCCGTCGGCGGCAGCTCCAGCTGCTCCAGGATCTTCACCGTGCCCGGGTCGTAGCTCTGCTCGAGCAGCTGCAGCCGGGCCTGCTCGGTCGGCAGGTCCTTGCTCAGCAGTCCGGTGTAGGCGCCGGAATCGGCAAGGGTCTCGCTCATCGTGTGTGACCTTTCTCGGTTGTCAGGCGAAGTAGCCCGACGAGTGGAGGACGCGCAGCCAGGTGCCGTCCGGCTGGCGGCGCGCGACCTGGTACCGGCCGCGGCTGTCGTCGACCGGGACCGTCGAGGTGAGGGCGAGATCTCCGGTGCGCAGCGTGGGCAGCGGCTCCTCCTGCTCGAAGTGGGAGAAGTGCTTCAGCATTTCCTCGAAAGCGGCACGAATGGCCTCCCGGCCCACGTGCAACTTGCCTATCGGAAAGGCCATCACGGCGTCCGGCTCATAGAGTTCGGCGAGCCCTTCGACATCGCCGGCATTGGCCAGGTCGACCCATATCCTGGCCAGGTCCTCGGGTTCCGTTGCCTTTTCACGTGCGGTGACGCTCATAGCGGTGCTCCTTTCTTCGCCCTGGGCGGAGTTCACGAATACGCGCGGGTCGTACAGTGCCTGGATCCTCGCGATCTTCCCGTCCTCGACGTGTATCCAGTTCGCGACCGCGGTGGGCGGTGCGACCGTCGTGAGCAGGGTGAACCAGGTCAGCACGTCGGAGTTGTCGACGAACGTCCGGTGCACGACCAGGTCCTTCGTCACGGGGGCCATACTTGCGAGGGAATCCCGGCACGCATCGGCGCTCTTGTAATGCCCGAGCGGGCCCAGGTATTCGAGATCGTCGGCCAAGAGCGACCGCAGGGTGGTGAAGTCCTTTGCCTGCCATGCCGCGAAATAGGCGGACGCCAACTGTGCGGCATCGTCGTCGGCCACTGCGTCTCCTATGTTTTGCGCGAGGCTTGTGGTCGGGCTTTCTCACGGAATTTCACGGCAGCCCGGCATCCCAAAGTGTGCTCAGGCGGTGTGACACTGACCATGGCGGCCGGGGCACTATGTCAAGTCCGCCCGGGCCGCCTCCCGGTGGGCCGGACCGGCGGGTTCGGGGCACGCCGAGAGGCCGCCGTGCCAGGCACGGCGGCCGTCGGGAGGGGGTGCGCCGCGGCGGTCG
>NZ_JBEXYL010000224.1:0-4952 GCF_040630895.1 Streptomyces sp. NPDC005728 | reverse complement strand
CGTCCATCCCACGACTGGGTGAGGCAGCTGCCCGCAATGATCGAGAGCTCTCAACTGTCAGTCCCCCGGGGTAGGTTCGGGTGCATGACGACGGGTGCGCTCAGGGAGGAGGCCGGGTATGCCCGGTACACCTTCCGTGTGCGCCTGTCGAAGACGGCCCGGCGTGCGCTGGAAGCCGAGTGGGACCGGTGCCGGTGGATCTGGAACGAGTGTGTGGCCCGCTCGAAGAAGGCCCATACCGAGGGTGAGAAGGTCGGCCCGGCCGCGTTCAACAAGATGCTGACTGAGGCAAGGCGCACAACCCCGTGGCTGGCTGCCGGGTCGAGTGTTCCTCAGCAGCAGCTCGTACGGGATTTCGGCAAGTCCCGTGCCAAGGCGTTGAAGGACATCAACAACCGGGTTCCGCACCACCGGCGGGCGGGTATGCCGCGTTGGAAGAAGAAGCGGGAGGTGCGGCCGACCCTGAACTACACGCGGCGCGGCTTCCGTCTCAAGGAGGGCCGTCTGCACCTCGCCGGCCACATCGTGCTGAGGGTGGTGTGGTCGCGGGAGCTTCCGGCCGATCCATCCAGCGTGCGCGTGTACCAGGACGCCACCGGTGCGTGGTACGCCTCGTTCGTTGTGCCCGCGCCGGTCGAACCCCTGGCATCGACCGGGCGTGTGATCGGGATCGACTGGGGCGTACGCGAGACCGCCACCACCACATCCGACGACCACGACCTTCCCCACCCGCAGCACGGGCGCACGGCCGCGCCAAAGCTCGCCCGTTACCAGCGGATGATGGCCCGGCGTCGACCGGCCAAGGGGAGGCCTGCATCGAACGGCTACCGGGCGGCGAAAGCTCGGACGGCGAAGCTGCATGCCAAGGTGGCCCGGCAGCGGCAGGACACCGCCCGCAAGTGGGCCAAGGGCGTGGTCCGTGATCACGACGTGCTCGCGGTGGAGGACTTTAGACCGAAGTTCCTCGCGAAGACGACCATGGCCCGCAAGCACGGCCGGACCGTGCATCTGATCCATCCCGCGCACACCACGATGGACTGCGCAACGTGCGGAGCGAGAACCAAGCACGCACTGCCTCTCTCGGAGAGGATGTATTCCTGCACCGCGTGCGGAGCCGTATCCCCCAGGGACAAGAACTCCGCCCGCGTGATGCTCATCCGGGCAGGTCTGAACCCGGCTGGTGCCGAAGGCGCAAGACCCGCTGAGGCGCCGCCTCAGCGGGCAGCCTGAGCCAGGAATCACCCGCCTTCAGGCGGGAGAGCAGTCAAGGGAACACCTGCTTGGCCGTGGTGACCAGGGCGCAGCGCGCGGCGGCGTAGGCCAGTGCCTGGCGGTGGTGGGCGAGCGAGAAGTCGGCGGTGGCGTCCGCGACGAAGAAGGGCTGGATGTCGTTGCTGAAGGCCTCGACGGCGGTGGCCAGCACCCCGACGTGGGCGTAGACGCCGCACAGGATGAGCTGGTCGCGGCCCTGGGCGCGCATCCGCCTCAGCAGGTCGGTGTTGAAGAAGGCGCTGTAGCGCCATTTGGTGAGCAGCCAGTCGCTCTCGGCCGGTGCGAGGGCGTCGGTGACCTGGCGGTCGGCGGGTTCAGGGCGCATGCCCGGACCCCAGAAGTCCTTGAGCAGGCCGCGTTGTTCCTCGCTCATGCCGCCGGGCTGGGCGGTGTAGGCGACGGGGACGCCGAGGCCGGTGCAGCGCTCGCGCAGCAGGGCGGTGGTGCGGATGAGTTCTTGGCGCATGCTGTCGGGGAACGGCTTGAGGAAGTACCGCTGCATGTCGTGGACGAGGAGGACCGCCCGGTCCGGTTCGGCCCTCCAGTGGACGACGGGTGCGGGCAGGTCGCCCTCGGCGGGCAGCGGGTACGGGCTGATGGGGGGTATGCCGGGCATGGCTCCAGTTCCTGGCTTGCCGTGTCGGTGGGTGCGCGGCCGGGCGGGTGTCGCGGATGCGGGGGCGGTTCAGGTGGTCCAGGACGAGACCACGGAGACGGCCTGCCACGCGTTGAGGCGGGGGTCGCAGTGCGAGGTGTAGCGCTCGCCCACGTAGTCGAGGTCGGCCTCGGTGGTGGCGCATTCGGTGACGTCGTCGGGGGTGGTCTCCAGGTGCAGTCCGCCGGGGATGCCGCCGGCGCCGCGTACGGCCTGGACGAAGCGGGCGACCTCGCGTGCGACGGTCGTGACCAGGCGTGTCTTGAGGCCGCCGGGCGCGGTGACGGTGTTGCCGTGCATGGGGTCGGTGAGCCAGACGACGGGGTGGCCGGCGCCGCGTACGGCTTCGACCAGGCGCGGGAGGCGATCGGTGACGGCGTCGGCTCCCATCCGGGCGATGAGGGTGAGTCGCCCGGCATCGCGCCACGGGTCGAGCCGCTCGCACAGGGCGAGCAGTTCGCCGCTGCTCATGGCGGGGCCGACCTTGCATGCCACCGGGTTGCTGACCTGGGTGAGCAGGGCGACGTGGGCGCCCTCGACCTGGCGGGTGCGCTCGCCGATCCAGGGCCAGTGGGTCGAGCCGAGGAACAGCTGCCCGCTCTCGTCGGTGCGGAGCATGGGCATCTCGTAGTCGAGGAGCAGCGCCTCGTGGCTGGTCCACACCCGTGGTTCCACCGCGTCGCGTCGGGCGGCGCGTTCGCGCCAGCCCAGGTGTTCGACGATGTCGCAGGCGGCCATGTAGCTGGTGAGGATGCGCAGGGGGTCGGGCCGGCGGCTCTCCTCGTCCGGCTCGGGGCCGTTGACCATGTGGCCCCTGAAAACGGGGAGTTCGACGCCGTCGACGGCTTCGGTGGGCTTGGAGCGGGGCTTGGCGAACTGTCCGGCGATGCGTCCTGCGCGCAGGACGGGCTTGCCGGTGATCAGGCCGAGCGTGCCGGCGAGGAGGTCGAGCAGCGCGGCCTTGCGTGCGACGTGGCCCGGGGTGCACTCCCCCGGGTCCTCGGCGCAGTCCCCGGACTGCAGCACCATGGCTTCGCCGAGTGCGACCTTGCCCAGCAGGGTCCGCAGCGCGGCGGCGTCGTCGGCCCTGACGAGCGTGGGGCGTTGGGCGAGTGCTTCTGCCACCCGTCTCACCTGCCCGGGGTCGTTCCATTCGGGCTGCTGCAACGCGCCGCGGATACGGATCTCCCGTATGACGTCGTCCATCATGAACTCGCGATTCTGCTTGGTTTTCCCGTTCTTTCGAGCAGCTGAATGGACAGCGAAAGACATTCGAATGAATTCTCCTCGGCCCGCCGGATCCCGCACGCTCTCTTGTGCCGGGCGACAAGTGTCCGCCACGGAAATACACGCGTGGTCGACGGGCACTCGAGGGGAATTCGAGGGGAAACCGGCCGGCTGGTTCCCAAAATTGCGGGGCATATTCCGCGGGGGAAATGTGTCCTGCCTCGCCGAGGCCGGCGGGTTCAGCTCGCCTTGTCTTCGGGGGCGTCGGCGAAGAGCGCGTCGGCATCGGCCGTCAGGTGGATCGCCTGGATCCGTCCGTCGAGGATGTCCAGGCGCATGGCGTTGAGGACCGTGCCGTTGCGGTCGCGGAAGAGGGCTCCCGGCTCGCCGTCGACCAGGTGCTGTTCCACGGTGACGCCGATCCGCACCAGCGGCGGGATGGTCGCGGCGAGCACCCAGACCACGTTCTGGGCACCCACGACGTGCCGGGGCCAGGGCAGAGCCCTGCCGCCGCCGACGGCCCTGGAGACGGCGGCGGAGAGCTGGCGGCACGCCGCCTCCGAGCAGCCCACGGCCGACGCGGTCTGTGCCAGGCCGCACCCGAACACCTCCCGCAGCACGAAGACCGCGCGCTCCAGCGGGGACAGCCCGTCCAGCACCGCCAGGGCGGCCGCCGGCAACGGGCCGGCCGGCTCGGCCGGCTGCCCGGGGGCCTGCCGGGCAGGCTCCTGCCCCTGCGTGCGGGCGGGCCGCAGGACGCCGGCCGGGATGCGGGGGACGTCGGCGGTGATCCGGGTGACGTCGGCCGTGAGCAGGGCCCGGGCGCCCGCGGACCGGGCCGGGGAGTCCTCCCAGCCGAGCCGGGTCGTGCGGGGAGTCTGCGGTGCCGTGCTCCCCTTGCCCGACACGCGGTGGGCGTAGGCGAACAGCAGGGCCCGCAGCTCCTCGAAGTCCTCGGGTCCGGTCATACGCGTTCCCCTTCGGTTCGGTGGCGCCACAACGGACAACGCAGCTCCCGGCCGGGCCGCCACCGCGCCGGCCGCCGGCCGGCGTCACACGGGGACACGGACCGTCGGGGAGAGCGCCGGGGCCGCTGCCCGATGCGCGCGCCGGGCTCTGCCGCCGTCCGCGCACAAGGGGGTGCCGGCGTGTCCCGGCCGCTTGTGAACGGGCCGGCAGTGCTGCGCCGTGCCCGGGCGAGCAGGCGGCGCGGTGCGGTGCCGCGGCGGTGCTGCGGACTTGTCGGATCAGCCTGCCGTGTTCCGTTCCGGCGGCAGGACCAGGCTGGGTTCGAGCAGGACGCGGGCGGCGGGCTCCTCGCGGATGCGCGCCAGCGGGGGCCGCACGCCCCGCTGCTGGCGCCATCCGGCCTGGGCGGCCACCACCGCCACGTACGGGATGACGAGCCCGCCGGCCAGGGCGCAGGCGGCGAGGACGGGCCAGCGGTTCCAGGTGGCGGCCATCAGGACCACGCAGGCGCTGCGGATCAGCATGGCCACCAGGTAGCGGCGCTGGCGGCCGCGTACGTCCTGGGTCAGGCCGGTGCGCGCCCGGGTGATGGGCTCGGCGCGGGGTCCGTTCCGGTGCCATGGCGTGCGGCTCATGCCAGACCGTCCCTTCTGCGGCCCTGGCGGGCCGGTGCGGCTTGTGGGCCCCGGTGGGTGCACGGCGCCGGGAGGTAGGGACCGTTCGGCAGCCGGCATGCGTCCGGGGGCGTCAGGGCGCGCAGGTGCTGCCCGTTCTGTGGCTGCGGCGCGGGTGAGGCGTGGTCTGCTCACCCACATCGGGAGAGCGTCGG
>NZ_JBEXYL010000223.1:0-5033 GCF_040630895.1 Streptomyces sp. NPDC005728 | reverse complement strand
GTCGGTCACCGGCCGGGGAGGCATGGAGATGCCCGTGAGATCGCCTTACGGAGGCATTCCACACATTTGCCTCTCCCCTCCTGGTGCGTGCCCCGTCCGTCACTACCGGGGCAGCACCACGACGTACGCGGCCGGGTCGCGGTCGCCGGACGCCATCAGGGCCGTACGGACCACCGTCGCCTGCTGCTCCAGGGACTCCCGGAGCTTCTTGGGCGTGATGTGGACGACCGTGATCCCCAGGCGTTCCAAGTGCTCCCGCTTGCGCGCGTATTCCGACCACAGGGCGTCCTCGTCCTGGCGCGGGGCCCGGGTGTCGAGTTCGACCGCGACCGCCTGCTCGGGCCAGTACGCGTCCAGGCCGCCGAGGTGGGGGCCGCCGGGCAGGCGCAGGTCCACGTTCCAGACCGGGTCGGGCAGGCCGTGCTCGCTGACCATCCGGTAGAGACGGTCCTCGGCGATCGCCCGGCCCTCGGCCACGAGCGAGTCCACCGCGTCCACCACGTGCGGGCGGCTCAGCAGCTTCGCCAGGGTCAACTCCCTTACCACCGCCGCCGGTTCGCAGTGACCGGCGCGCACCGCCTCGGTCAGCAGCCGGCGTACCGCCCCGGCGTCCGTCAGCTCCGCCACGGCGTCCGCCAGTGCGCGCGGCACCGGTGCCACCGGAAGTCCCGTCACCGCGCAGGGGGTCGGCAGGGACGGGGTGCGCAGGACGCGGACGTAGCCGTTGGAACGCAGTCGGCGCAGGCGGGGGACGAGCACGTCGACGCGGTCCAGGGAGAGCAGCGGCGGGGTCGAGGAGAAGCCGTGCAGGGTCAGCGCCGCCAGACCCGTGATCACCGCGTCCGCGTAGACCGGGCGGTGGGGTTCGTCGGCGGTGGGCTGGGCCGGGACGCCCGGGGCCGATTCCCGGGCCGCGTACAGCAGGGCCCCGTGCAGACGCTCCTCGCTCGTCGGCGGGCCGGGGTGGAGCAGGACCACGTTCGGCAGCAGCAGCTGCCAGGGGCCGCCGGGGCGGCACTGGTCGTTCAGCTCGGCCGTGGAGACGCCGTGGGAGCGGAGCTGGGCCGCCGTCAGAACGCGGCGGTGGACCTCGGAGAGGTGGCGGAGGGGGCGGGGGGAGAGCGGGGTGTTGTGCGTCATGGCGTCGGGATTCCCGCGTCCTGTCCCTCCCTTAACCGCTGTTACACGGTCGTCGATAAATGCGGACAAGGTGGTACTAAAGGACAGGTGTTCGGGTGCCGAGTAGGCACGGAAAACCCCTGGTCCAATCGGGTGCGGACCAGGGGTTACGGCTGCTATTGCCTGAATTCCGTAACGGTCACCGACCGGGGAAGCTCAGGCCAACGATCAGGCGTCGACGGCTGCCGCGTCGCACGCCTGTGCGCGCAGCGCCCGCGCCAGGTCGTCCCGCGCCTCCAGTACCAGCCGGCGCAGCGCGGGTGCCGCGTCCGCGTGGGCCCGGAGCCACGCGTCCGTCGCGTCCAGCGTCTCCTGGCGGTCCTGGAAGCCGGGGAACAGACCCCGTACGACGTCCATGCCGATCTGGATCGACCGCTCCTGCCACACCCGCTCGATCGCCGCGAAGTACTTCTCGGCGTACGGCGCCGTCAGCTCCCGCTGCGAGGGCTGGTCGAAGCCCGTGATCGTCGCCTCCACCAGCGCGTTCGACAGGGCCTCGGACTCCACGACCTGCGCCCAGGCCTGTGCCTTGACCGCCGCCGACGGGCGGGCCGCCAGGCAGCGGACCTGGTGGCGCTTGCCGGACGCCGTGTCGTCGCGGGCCAGTTCGGCCGCGAGGGCGGATTCGTCGGCCACGCCGTGGGTCGCCAGCGGCTCCAGGAACGCCCAGCGCAGCTCCTGGTCCACGTCCAGGCCCTCGACCGTCTCGGTGTCTTCCAGCAGGCCCTTCAGCAGGGCGAGGTCCGTCTCGCCGGAGGCGACCGCGGCGAAGAAGCGCGCCCAGGCCAGCTGGTGCTCGCTGCCGGGCTCCGCGGCCTGCAGCTCCCGCAGGGCCGCTTCGGCGAGCAGCTCCCCGCCGGTCGCGCGCCACTGAGGCGCCGCGTAGTGCACCAGCGCCGAGTTCGCCCACGCGTGCAGCATCTGGAGCACACCGATGTCGGACTCCCGGCCCGCGAACCGCAGCACCAGGTCCACGAAGTCCCGCGCCGGCAGCAGGGCGTCCCGGGTGAGGTTCCACAGCGCCGACCAGCACAGGGCGCGGGCCAGCGGGTCGGTCAGCGCGCCCAGGTGCGCGCGCAGGGTCGTCAGCGAGGTCTCGTCGAAGCGGATCTTGCAGTAGGTCAGGTCGTCGTCGTTGACCAGCACCAGCTCCGGGGCCTCGGCGCCGGCCAGCTCGGCCACGACCGTACGCGGACCCTCGACGTCCGTCTCCACGCGCGCGTAGCGCTCCAGCGCGCCCTCGCTCGTCCGGCGGTACAGGCCCACCGCGACCCGGTGCGGGCGCTCCTCGGGGTGCGACTCCGGCGCCTCCTGCACCACCGCCAGCTCGGCGACCCGGCCCCCGGCGTCCAGCAGCACCTGCGGGGTCAGCGAGTTCACCCCGGCCGTCTGCAGCCAGGAGCGGGCCCACGTGGTCATGTCCCGGCCGCTGGTCTCCGCCAGCACCGACAGCAGGTCGCCCAGGCGCGTGTTGCCGTACGCGTTCCGCTTGAAGTAGCGGCGGGCGCCCTCCAGGAAGGCTTCCTCGCCGACATACGCCACCAGCTGCTTCAGTACGGAGGCGCCCTTGGCGTACGTGATGCCGTCGAAGTTGAGCTTGGCGTCCTGCAGGTCGCGGATGTCCGCGGTGATCGGGTGCGTGGAGGGCAGCTGGTCCGCGCGGTAGGCCCAGGCCTTGCGGCGGTTGGCGAAGGTGATCCAGGCGTCCCGGAAGCGGGTCGCGCCGACGTTCGCGAACGTGCCCATGAAGTCCGCGAAGGACTCCTTCAGCCACAGGTCGTCCCACCACACCATGGTGACCAGGTCGCCGAACCACATGTGCGCCATCTCGTGCAGGATGACGTTGGCTCGTGCCTCGTAGGACGCCTGCGTCACCTTGCCGCGGAAGATGTACTCCTCGCGGAAGGTCACCAGGCCCGGGTTCTCCATCGCGCCCAGGTTGTACTCGGGCACGAACGCCTGGTCGTACTTCCCGAACGGGTACGGGTAGTCGAAGTGGTCGTGGAAGAAGTCCAGGCCCTGCTTGGTGACCAGGAAGATGTCGTCGGCGTCGAAGTAGGGCGCGAGGCCCTTGCGGCACAGGGCGCCGAGCGGGATCTCCAGCTTCGTCCCGTCCTCGAAGGTCCGCTCGTAGGAGTCCGTCACATAGTGGTACGGCCCCGCCGTCACGCACGTGATGTACGTCGAGATCGGCTTCGTCTCCGCGAACCGCCAGACCCCGTCGGCGAGTTCGCCGGCGCCGTTGCTCCACACCGTCCAGCCCTCGGGCGCCTGCGCCTCGAAGCGGTACGGGGCCTTCAGGTCCGGCTGCTCGAAGTTGGCGAAGACGCGGCGGGCGTCGGCCGGCTCGTACTGGGTGTAGAGGTAGACCTCGCCGTCCTCGGGGTCCACGAAGCGGTGCATGCCCTCGCCCGTGCGGGAGTAGGCGCACTGCGCGTCGATGGTCAGCTCGTTCTCGGCGGCCAGGTCGTCCAGGGTGATCCGGGAGCCGTCGAAGACCTCGCCCGGATCGAGGTCCTTCCCATTGAGCGTGACAGAGGTCACACTCGGCGCGATCAGGTCGGCGAAGCTGGACGCCCCCGGCTCGTTGCAGCGGAACCTGATCGTGGTCACCGAGCGGAAGGTGCGCGGCTGACCGCCCCCGTCGCCGACGGCGGACCGCAGGTCCAGCGCCACGTCGTACCCGTCGACGGACAGCAGGGCGGCCCGCTCCCGGGCCTCGTCGCGGGTCAGATTCTCACCGGGCACGGGCGGCACTCCCTCGTGGTCGCTTGGATGGGGTGGATCAGGACCGATCCTGCCACGCGCCCCTGACACGAGGCATCAGGGAATGAGGGTGGGAGCCGGAATGTTGGCTCCTCAAAAGCCCTTTTGCTGAGGAGAAGCATGTCCGAGACCGCGACCACGCCGGGCAAGACCCCCGTGGACTTCTGGTTCGACCCGCTGTGCCCCTGGGCCTGGATGACCTCCCGCTGGGTGCTGGAGGTGGAGAAGGTCCGGGACATAGAGGTCCGCTGGCACCTCATGAGCCTCGCCGTCCTCAACGAGGACAAGCTGGACGAACTGCCCGAGGAGTACCGCGAGCTGCTCGCCACCAAGGCGTGGCTGCCGGTGCGCGTGGTCGCCGCGGCCTGGCAGAAGCACGGCGACGACGTCCTCGGCCCCCTCTACACCGCGCTCGGTACCCGTATCCACAACAACGACGAGGGCGCGACCCTGGAGGCCATCGCCGGTGCCCTCGCGGACGTCGGCCTGCCCGCCGAGCTGATCGAGTACGCCGAGCAGAACGACTTCGAGTTCGACGCCGAGCTGCGCGCCTCCCACAAGGAGGGCATCGAGAAGGTCGGGCAGGACGTCGGCACCCCGGTCATCGCGGTCCCGGGCCCCGACGGCGAGCAGATCGCCTTCTTCGGACCGGTCGTCACCCCCGCCCCCAAGGGCGAGGAGGCGGCCCGTCTGTGGGACGGCACCATCGCCGTGGCCTCCGTCCCCGGCTTCTACGAGATCAAGCGGAGCCGCACCAAGGGCCCCGACTTCAGCAACCTGTAGGCGCTTCGGCACCACGGAAGACCCCCGCGAGTCACGTCCTCGCGGGGGTCTTCTTTCATCCGCCTGCCAACGTGAAGGGTGAGAAGACGATCACGAGGCAGGACGACTCAGGGGGCGAGCAGGAGCACGTCCGCGCGGGACTTGGCGGCCGCGTAGCGCCTGGCCACGTCCTGCCAGTTGACGACCTGCCACATGGCCTCGATGAAGTCCACCTTCTGGTTCTTGTACTGCAGGTAGAAGGCGTGCTCCCAGGCGTCGAAGACCAGGACGGGGGTCGAGCCCTGGCCGACGTTGCCCTGGTGGTC
>NZ_JBEXYL010000222.1:0-5143 GCF_040630895.1 Streptomyces sp. NPDC005728 | reverse complement strand
CTTCCCTCGGACACCGGCGGGCCGATTGTGGCCCAGCAGGCGCTGTGCGCGGCGACTTCCTTCCAGGCTGTCTCGGCCAGGCCGCGAGCAATGCTCAAGACCTGTGGATCGACCTTGGGCTGAACGCGAAGGGCGTACCTTCCCGAGTGATCGATTGATGGTCATCGAGTAGGCCGGTGCTGCGAACACCGGTCGGGAAGGCACGCCCGTGCTCAGCGTAGTCAACGCCGACGGCACCACCGCCAACGGCTCCTCGGTCATCGACGAGATCGTCCGGGAGGGTGCGAGGCGGATGCTGGCCGCCGCACTGGAGGCCGAAGTCAACACGTATATAGCCGAGTTGGCCGACCAGCGGGACGATGCGGGCCGTCGCCTGGTGGTCCGCAACGGCTATCACCAGCCCCGTGCGGTGACCACCGCGGCCGGGACAGTCGAGGTCAAGGCTCCGCGCGTGAATGACAAGCGCATCGATGAGGCGACCGGAGAGCGCAAGCGGTTCTCCTCGGCGATCCTGCCGCCCTGGGCCCGGAAGTCCCCGAAGATCAGCGAGGTGCTGCCGCTGCTCTACCTCCACGGCCTGTCGTCGGGTGATTTCGTGCCCGCGCTCGAGCAGTTCCTCGGTTCCTCAGCTGGCCTGTCTCCGGCCACGGTGACCAGGCTGACCACCCAGTGGCAAGCCGATCACCAGGCGTTCGGCGAGCGCGACCTGTCCGCCACCGACTACGTCTACATCTGGGCCGACGGCATCCACCTGCGCATCCGCCTGGAGGAAGCGAAGGCCGCGGTTTTGGTCGTGATGGGCGTTCGGGCGGACGGCACGAAGGAGCTGATCGCGATGGCGGACGGCTACCGCGAGTCCTCGGAGTCGTGGGCGAACCTGCTGCGGGACTGCCAGCGGCGCGGGATGCGTGCTCCCGTCCTCGCCGTCGGCGATGGCGCTCTCGGCTTCTGGAACGCACTGAATGAGGTGTTCCCGGAAACCCGCCACCAGAGGTGCTGGGTTCATAAGACAGCCAACTGCCTCGACAGCCTGCCGAAGTCGGCCCAGCCCGCGGCGAAGAAGGCCATCCAGGACATCTACAACGCCGAGGACCGCGAGCACGCGGCCGCCGCGGTCAAGGCGTTTGCCAAGCAGTACGGGGCGAAGTTCCCCAAGGCCGTCAAGAAGATCACCGACGACGAGGGCGAGCTGCTGGCGTTCTACGAGTTTCCCGCCGAGCACTGGATCCATTTGCGGACCACGAATCCGATCGAGTCGACGTTTGCCACGGTGCGGCTGCGGACGAAGGTCACCAAGGGGGCCGGCTCCCGAGCGGCCGCCTTGGCGATGGTCTTCAAGCTGGTCGAGTCCGCCCAGATCCGCTGGCGAGCCGTCAACGCACCCCACCTCGTTGCCCTCGTCCGGGCCGGAGCCCGCTTCGAACGCGGCCACCTGGTCGAACGCCCCGAGACCTTCGCGGCATAAGGTCTGGTGCACCATGACCGACTACAACATCTACGGCACCAGCAGCCACACTGCCAGCGAGCTTGTTCGCCTCGCCGGCAGCTGCCTCGGGCTGGTCTTCACCGAGCGCGACAGCTACTACCGGGGGATCTACCACCGCGCGGACAGTCCCGACGGCGAGATCGAGATCCAGCCCAACCCGATTCCCGGCGACGACGGTGAAGACGACCTCTACGTCACCGAGCACCCGACGATTCAGGTATTGCTGCTGACGACCACTCCAGCCCCCAACCCCGCACTGCGGGCACAGATGGTCGCCATCGAAGGGCTTGTCCACCTGAAGCACGAGTCATGGTGAACGGGTACTGATCCACAGCTTTTGACAATTGCTCGCGCGAACTTCAGCGGAGGCAGAGTCGACTTCCGCGGCGCGAAGTTCAGTGGAGCCAGCGTCGACTTCACCGGCGCGAAGTTCAGCGGAGGCACGGTTACCTTCATCGACGCGGAGTTCAGCGGAGGCACGGTTACCTTCATTGGCGCGAAGTTCAGCAGAGGCAGCGTCGACTTCACCGGCGCGAAGTTCAGCGGAGGCAGCGTCGACTTCGGCCGCGCGAAGTTCAGCGGAGGCACGGTTACCTTCATCGACGCGGTGTACAGCGGCGGCACGGTCGACTTCGAGGACGTGACAGGCGCCCCACAGAACTGGGGACCTTTCCCGCCAACTGACTCGGGAGGGTGACGCCAAAAGTGGAAGAAGGCTAGGAAGCCCTCGAAGGCCAGGCCTCCACCGCAGGCTTCACCGCACCTCACCGAAGAGGAAGCCCCCACCGACGCCACCGCGTGTGCCCAGGACTAGGACGGTACAGGGACGCCGGGCCCTGTACCCATTTCCGCAGTCGGCTCACGATGGTCGTGGTGTCTGGTTCCGCCCCAGCTACCGGCCGGTTAGTTGTCCCATGGTGTCCGAGCTGGGATGCCAGGGCCGAATAGGCCAGCAGGATCGGTGACACGGTTCTTACCGGCACCTCTTCTCCGGCGCCACGGTCGACCTCTCGACTGCGAGGGGGCGACCGCCATCGGGTCTTGCGCCGGCGCCCGGTCAGCCCCTGCCCGACGGGCTGATCCTTCCTCCCGAGTGGTACCTCACGGAGTCCTGACGACGACCGGGAGTCAGCCTCCGATGCGGCTGGGAAAGCGCCAGCAGGAACTCGCCGAATGTCGCACAGAGGGTGCCGGGGCTGACGCCGAGGAGCTGGGCGATCGAGGTGATCGAGTTCAACTGTTACCAGCATGCGAGGACGGCCATGCCCCTGGCCGACCGGGAGCTGCGCGGGCGCGTTCCGCCCCGGCGGGACGTCCCCTGATCGGACCGGTAGAACGCTCACCAGCGGGCCGTCCGGCCTCTTCTGCGCCCGGGCGGTTCATCGGGCAGCGGCTCGACTCGCGCGGCAACGCCACTGGTGGCCTCCTTCCAGGCCTGCCAGGCGTGGACCGGTCAGATCGAGGAGGGCGATCGGTCGGCTGGCGTCGCGGGCGTTGTGGCGGAGGTCGGCGGCGCTGCTCTTCCTGGCGAGGCGAAGGGCGCCGATGGCGAGGTTGCGCAGGTCGCCATGGCGCGGGGTGCGGAGCCGGTTCGCAGTGGTGACGGGGTCCCGCCTCGCCGCCCTTTGATTCATCTGTTCTTCGCCCGGCCGGTATCCCGACCGTGCGTGGACTCGGCCGCTCGACGGTAACTCAGTGTGGATGCTCGGCCTGACCTCCACGATGGCGTCGGCGTCCTCGTGGTCGCCCTCCTCGTCGCGCCAGAGGAAGATGCGCACGTGCTTCGCCCGGTGAAGGCCGCGCGCCTTCCACTCGGTCATCAGGTCGGCGACGACGAGGGAGAGGGCGTACTGGGGGCCCTCGCTCGAATCGTCGGCGGTGATCGTGCCCCGCCACCGTTCGGGGTCGGTGCCGTAGGGGCGCCATCCGTCCGAGCCGTGCGGCTCGAGCACCCGGTACACCCAGTCCGTCTCGGTGCCCATAGCACCGATCCTGGCACTGCAAGGAGCATCATGCGCCGTATCGGATCCACACCCGCCGAGCGCGGGTCGATGTACCCAGTGGCAGGAGGGGCCGTGCCGCCCCAGCGGGGTCAGCCCTCGTCGGATGTGAGGGGCTTTCCGTAGGCCCAGGTCAGGCAGGATCCGGCCTGGAACAGTCCGCGTTCGGCGGGGCGGCGGTGGCCGTCGGATAGCCGGGCCCAACGCTCTTGCGCGCCGGCACCCTTCCAGACCCCAGCCGCCGGAGTGCCGCGCACAGGTCCTGTGGTGGTGTGGTGGGCCAGCCAGCCAGCCAGCCAGCCAGCCAGCCAGCCAGCCAGCGGGCGAGCGGTACACCCTCGCCCCGAGGCCCAAGCCCCTGCTCCAGGCCGGGCACCTGAAGTTGCCCGGCGACCTGCTCGACCCAGGCCCGCGGCTCGGCCCCAGGGTGGTGCCGGCGCTGCTCCCACGTCCGCATGGCCTCTGCGAGCGCGACGGTCTCGGGGTAGACGACTGCGGGGGCGGTCTTCCGGCGGCCCTTGGGCATGCCGAGGGCGTCTTCCCTGCTCCGCCAAGCAGCGCCGCCGACCTGACGGCGGTGGACCCACCACCACAGCGCGACCTGGTGGGCGTCCACGACGAGCGCGTCGCCTGCCGGGCCCAGCCGGTGCACGAGGGCCCGGTGCCGCAGCAGCGCGCGGGCCAGCTCCGGCAGGGGCGTGGTGTCGACGAGGTAGCCGCCATGGTCGCCGACCAGCCAGCGGCGACCGCACCCGCACGGTGTCCACCTGCGTCCGAATGAGATCAGCCAGGCGCCTTCTTCCGCGCACAGCGGGCAGCCGGTCAGCGGCGTCTGCCCGGCGCCGCGCGGCCACACCGTGCTGCGCACCTGGTGCGTGTCGTCTTCCATAAGGTGCCCGGTGCGCAGGTGGGGCAGTGCGCGGGGCCAGCTGGTCGACCGGGCGGCGGACCAGGTCGGCGAGCTGGCGCAGGCTCGCGCGCGACAGGTACACCTCCGCGGCCGCTGGCCGCAGGGCGGGTGTTCGGTGCGCAGGGCGCGGACGCGGTCGCGGACGCTGAGTGTGTGGTTGCCGGCGTCGCGGATGAGGGCGGCGATGGCCGCGTTGATCGTGGTGGCGTGCAGGTAGAGGTGTGCGAGGAGTCCTGCGGGCCAAGGTCGCGGTGTTCACCCAGATCCACTTTGAGCGGCGTATGGGCCCTTCTACTCCCGGCTGATGGGAATCCCACTCCCGCCCGGCCGAGCGTGGGGTGGCCGGCGCCGGCTGCCCGGCGCTCCGGGTCTGTCAGGATGGTGGGTATGGCGAATGAGACTCCGACGCACGATGCGCGGCTGCGGGACCTGGAGGCGGAGGCATTCCGCACCGGGCGGACCCTGGCCGAGCACAGTGAGCAGCTGACGACGATCCGTGACCAGCAGCGCACGGCGTTCGGGAACATCGACTCGCTCGCCAACGCCGTCGGCGCGCCGGGAGACCGGTCGATCGCCCAGCGTCTGGACACGATCGAACGAGTTCTGTTCGCTCTCGCGCGAGCGCAGGGCGTTGATCCGGACGCCGTCTGAGCCTGCCCGCTTGAACGGTTGCGGCCCGCGGGTCTGAGCGTGGTGCTGTCCGAGTCGGCCGGGCGGCTCACCCCGGGGCGGACCTGGGCCGACCAG
>NZ_JBEXYL010000221.1:0-5214 GCF_040630895.1 Streptomyces sp. NPDC005728 | reverse complement strand
GGTGGCGGGGCGGGACGAGGCCGATTTCTACGGCCACTACGCCAAGGCCATCGAGGAGCGCTTCCCGGGCCGCTGGATCGGCAAGGTCGTCGCGCCTGTCGATGTAGCCCGTGTCCTGCGAGGCGACGTCCTGCACTCGCAACCGCCACGTTCCGTTCGCCGTCTCGCTGGAGGCGTCGACTGTGTACGTGGTGATGACGTTGTCCTCGGAGTCCGAGCTACTGGAGTTCTTCAGCCGGTAAGCCGTGCCGTCCGGCGCCAGGAGGTCGACCACGAGGTCACCGCGCCAGGTGTGCTTGATGTCCACCCCGACCCTTAGCGCCGCCGGCGCGTTTCCCGTTCGGCCGGAGACGGCGAGGGCCGAGGTCACGGCGGCCGCGTTGTCCGGGATGGCCACATCGGCGGCGCTCTCGTACGACTCGCCGGGCGGCAGGGGCTCCGCCGTCCCCAACGTCCAGATCGCGTGTGCCAGAGCGTCGCTGTTGTGGTCCAGCGCGACGTCGTTGATGTTGGTGTTCGTGTCGCAGGAGGAGTGGTAGCACCGGTCGAACGCCTGGCCGGAGGTGCCGCCCCATTTGGCGGCCTGTGCCGCCGTCTTCGTACGACTGGCGCCGGTGAACAGCCCGCCGACCGGTATGCCGACGTTCTTGAAGGACGCGTGATCGGAGCGGCCGTCGCCCTCCGTCTCTATCTCGGTGGGCACGCCGATCCCCGTGTACCAGTCCTTGAAGACCTTCTCGATGGCAGGATCGTCGTCATACACGAAGTAGCCCGGGTTCGGGGAGCCGACCATGTCCAGGTTGATGTACCCGGAGACTCTGGCGCGGTCGGTGGCCGACAGGCTGTTCACGTAGTACTTGCTGCCGACCAGTCCCAGTTCCTCGGCGCCCCACCAGGCGAATCGCAGGTGTTTCGTGGGCTGGAGCTGGGCGCGGGAGACGGCGAGGGCCGTCTCGAGTACGGCCGCGGAGCCGGATCCGTTGTCGTTGATCCCAGCGCCCGAGGAGACCGAGTCGAGGTGCGCGCCGGCCATGAGGACCTGGTTCGGATCCCCGCCGGGCCAGTCGGCGATGAGGTTGTACCCGGTGCTGCCGGACGAGGTGAACTGCTGGAGGGTGGTGGTGAATCCGGCCGCGTCGAGCTTGCCCTTCACGTAGTCGATCGAGGCCTTGTAGCCGGTACGGCCGTGGGCCCGGTTGCCGCCGTTGGCGGTGGCGATCGACTGCAACTGCGCAAGGTGTGCCTTGACGTTGCCGATCGGGATGTCGGGTGCCGCCAGGATCTCGGCGCCTGCGGCAACCGACCCGGCCCGTTCGGGCGTCGCCGAGGAAACGGGCGAGGCGGTGAGCAGACCCGCTGCCGCCACGAGGGCCGCGGCGAGAGGTCTGGAGATGTTCCTGGGCAGGTCGGAGCTCGGATGCGTCATGTGGGGAGCCGCACTTTCTCGTCGATGTGGGGAGTCGAGCGGTGCCTGGATCAGTGGTGCCAGAGCTGTGCGGGTGCCATGTGCGCCTGATGTTCAGTCAGCTGTTGCCACTCCGTCAAGACCTGAATCCGGTCACGCCTGTCCGCTTATCGGGCACCAGGACGTCCTAGGCACGCCGATGGCGTCGTAGCCGTACAAGCCGCCCCGCAGTGTGGAGCGGTTCGCCACCGACCAGTGCACCGGCATGCCCTCGCCAGCACCTGGGCCGCCGGTGACGAACAACGGCCGGCGTAGGAGCAGCGCCGCATTCACCATCCCGACCTCGCCCCCCGACCGATGCCTTTACGCCCCTCCGTCCCGACGCCGGGCCGAACACCGGGGCCAGCCGATGACCGGCGAGGCGCACCCCTCTGCGGTCGGGACTGGACGGGCCAGAGACCGGGACGCGGACCCAGGCCCCGGGACGGGCCCGCCAGCCCCCCGGAGACGGGTCCCGAGGGTCGGGCCGGACGAGGCGCGGGGCGGTCTTGACGGTGACGGTGGTCCAGCCGGCGGGCACGGCCGACTCGGGACGCTCCCCCAACTCCGGTCCGCTGAGCGGCTGATCACGGTCGAGGCGGGCGGCGGTGTGTGTTGCCGCGCCGGTTTCACCACCGCCGGCACTCCTGAGAACTCTCTGAAACCGCGCTGAATGAGGGGTCGACCACGCTCTGCGCCATGACGACGACGGCCCCGCTGGGGGCAGCAGCCCGGAAGGAGATCACCATGAAAGGCCTGCGACTGATCCGTCGACACGCGGCGGCCTTCGGGCGCTTCGCCGGGCTGGGCAGCGGGGTCACCCTGGCGGCCTCGGCGGCCCTGGTCCTGCTTTCGCAGTGGATCCCGTGGATGGCGGCGAACGCGCTGACCACCGTCGCCTCCACCGTGGTCGCCACCGAGCTGCACGCCCGCGTCTCGTTCGGCCACGGACGGCCCGGTCTGGCCGGCCACCTGAAGAGCGCGGCCACCATCGCCCTCGGCTGGCTGGTCACGTCCGCCGCGGTCGGCTCGCTGGTCGCGCTCCGTCCCGGCGCGGGACTCGTCCTGCAGCAGACGGTGTACCTGTCCGCCACCGCGCTCGTCGGGACCGGCCGCTATCTCGTGCTGCGTCTGACCGTGTTCGCGGAGCGCGCCCCGCAGCCCCCGACCGGCGGCGGCATCCCGTTGCGGGCCGCGTACGACGCGGCGGCGTGAGAGCCGGCGGGTTGACATCGCGGGCCGCGACCGGCCCGCCGACAACCTCAGCACCTGCCTCGGCTACGGGTTCGCCCGTGCCCGGCAGGTCCTGGCTCTCGGCCGGGGACGGTCCGGCCCCGCCGACCGGAACACCATGCCGTGGAACGTCCGGCCGCTGCCCGGTTCGCCCAGCCACGGCCCCGCTCCGAAGCCCTCGCAGACGGACGCCGAACCGACCTCACCGGCCGCTGCTTCCCCGGCCGCCGCGGCCGGCTACTCAGGGCTGCCGCTGACGGGCTTCGCCATCCATCGGCGCGGCGGCCACCCTTGTCCTCGCCGGCGGCGAACTGCCATCACCGCAGGGCTCCGTCCGACTTCTTGGCGAGATCGAGCAGGCAGCCGAAGTGCAGGGCGCCCTTGGGGGCGACGGGGCTGTCGGCGATGCGCGCCAGGTGCTTCGAGGCGTCTTCGCTGCGCAACAGGTCGCGGCAGAGTGCCTGCAGGGTGATGTCGGCGCGTTCCACACGGTCTGGCACACCGGACAGACCCGCTGTCCCTCGCCATCCCGCTCGGCCGTCACCCTCCGGCGAATCCACCGCGCATGACGCCACTGCCTGGCCCGACACGTCGCCGAGCAGTACACCGCCCTCGGCGCGGACCCCAGCTCCAGCGGTGAGTCGGACACCGGACAACACCGCTGAAACGGCAGCCCGTCGACCCCGGACACACGGCCAGACTAGACCGGCCTGGCCGCAGCCAGACGGGCGCGCCGGCGGCGGTGCGCCGCTTACAGCCGCCTGTGGGCTGTACCGGTCATTGCCTCCGGCCATTAGGAGGATTGAGGGCCACCTCCGGCGCACTCCCCCGCCCCATCGGGGATCCGTTCTTCCGGACGTGGGCGCCACGGCCGCCCCGTGTCCGAGAACCCTGGTAAGGCAGCCGCCGGGCACGCCCCCACGCGCAGACGGGAGAAGCCGGATGTTCATGCGATCAGCCCGGGCAGCCACGATCGCGGTGAGCGCCGGGGCCATCGGCCTGGCAGTGGCGGTCCCGGCCGCAGCCGACCGCAGCGCCGTAGTGGACTGTCACGACAACCCCGCAACCCTGCAGACCGCGATCAACGGTGCCGCCGCGGGAGACACACTGCGGGTGAAGGGCACCTGCACCGGCCCCTTCACCATCGACAAGGACTTGATCCTCATCGGCCAGGGGCACGCGGTCCTTGACGGCAACCGCGCCGGCTCCACCGTGACGGTCAACAACGACGTCCGGGCGCGGCTGACCCACCTGACCATCACTCACGGCACCGGCACCGGCGACGAGCAGTCCGCCTTCGGCGGCGGCATCTACAACAACCTCGGCACGGTGACGCTGACCGACTCCTCGGTGGAGGACAACACCGCGAACAGCGGTGGCGGCATCTTCAACGCCGGCACCGACACTGGCGACTTCGGCACGGTCACGCTGACCGACTCCGCGGTGAAGCACAACACCGGGGGCAATGGCGGCGGCATCTACAACGCACTCGGTCTGGTGACACTGACCGACTCCACCGTGAATCACAACGCCGCCGGCAGCGCCGGCGGCATCTCCAGCGCCGGCGGCACGGTGACACTGACCAACTCCACGGTGAAGCACAACACTGCCGACTTCGGCGGTGGCGGGGGCATCTCGATCGGCTCCACCTCCATCGGCGACGTTCCCCGGACCGGAACGCTGACGCTGACCGACTCCACGGTGGAGCACAACACCGCGACAACCGATGGCGGCGGAATCGAACTCGGCAACAGCGCGCTGACGCTGACCCGCTCCACGGTGCACGACAACACCGCGACAACCGAAGGCGTCGGCTTCGGCGGCGGCATCGCCAACATCGGCGGCAAGGCGGTGCTGGTCCGCTCCTCGGTGGAGCGCAACACCGCGGACAGCGCCGGCGGCATCTTCAACTCCGGCGCCGTGGTGCTGGTCCACTCCACGGTGCGCCGCAACAACCCGGACAACTGCGCCCCGCCTGGTAGCGTCGACGACTGCACCGGCTGACCCCATTACCCCTCTGCGTGGCCCCGCCCGGAGGCAGACCGGCCGCTGACCCTCACGGGTCGAAAGCCCCGATCCGGCCGGCCAGGTCCATGCCGGCCTTCCGTTCAGCGCTGTCGGGTGGCCGGCACGGGGTGGCAGGCGGCGCGGTGAGCGACTCGCCTCATTCTCTGCGGCCCGCAAAGGGGGGAATCCCTCCGCATCCACCACTGCCCCGTCCTGCGGAGCTGCGGCGCGCGCAGACGGGTCGTGGGGCGGAGAAGCAGCCCGTCCAGTGCTGCCCCGCGCGGCACGGGAGGCACGGTTAAGGACACCGCCAGGGTGTTTACAGGTGCGGACACGGAGCAGGTCCCGGAGGTGTTCCGGGACCTGCGGCCGCACGAGGCCGGATCAGGCGGGGGTGATGTTCTCCGCCTGCGGGCCCTTCTGGCCCTGGCCGACGTCGAAGGTCACCTTCTGGCCCTCCTGGAGCTCACGGAAGCCGGAGGAGTTGATGTTGGAGTAGTGCGCGAAGACGTCCGGCCCGCCGCCGTCCT
>NZ_JBEXYL010000220.1:0-5295 GCF_040630895.1 Streptomyces sp. NPDC005728 | reverse complement strand
CGGGGCACCCTGACCTCGACCGGCCCGACGTCGGTCAGCACTGTCTTGGCGCGGGTGCCGTTGCGGCTGTTGCCGTTGTTCTTCCCGGCCGGATCATGCTTCTCGTAGCCGACGTGATCGGTGATCTCGCCTTCCAGGGCGGACTCCAGCACCCGCTTGGTCAGCTGCTGCAACAGCCCACCCTCACCGGTCAGTTGCAGGCCCTCACTGCGGGCCCGTTCAACCAGCATCGCGATCAACTGCTCGTCCGACGTGGCCGCACCGACCGACTCGACTACGGGCTCTTGCTCGATCGTCATCTCACTCACTTGGCGTCTCCATGATCAACAGATCCGCCGTTGATTAGACACTCCCTCCGCCGGCTTCGGATCGGCTGGGAGCAACGTGACGACATCAATGAACTGAGGTTGTCGCGTGTGGGTGACGGATAGTCACTTCGGTGCTATGCCGTGGATATGCGGTACTCCGATGGAGGTGGCCTGACCGCGGTGGAGCGCGATGCCCGGGAGCGGGTGCGGTTCGAGGCCGCTGGTCTGTTCGAGCAAGGGGTGGCGCCGCCGGTGGTGGCTGAGCGGTTGCGAGTGTCGCGTAAAAGCGCGTACGCGTGGCACGCGGTGTGGCGCGAGGGCGGGGTGGAGGCGCTGCGGTCGAAGGGAAACAGCGGTCCGCCCTCGAGGATGAAGCCGGCCTGGCGGGACTGGCTTGCCAAAGCGCTGGAGGAGGGACCGGCCGCGCACGGCTGGGTCGAGGACCAGCGCTGGACCTTGGCGAGGGTCGCGAAGCTGATCGCGCGCCGGTTCCACGTGCGGTTCAGCATCAAGCAGGTGTCGCGGATCCTGCACCAGATGGGGTTCAGCGTGCAGGTGCCACAGCACCGGGCCGCCGAGCGTGACGACGAGGCGGTCGTCACCTGGGTGCGAGAGGTGTGGCCGGTCGTGGAAGAACGGTGAGGGATCAGGACGCGTGGCTGTGCTTCGAGGACGAGGCCGGTCAGTCGTTGCGCCCGCCCAAAGCGCGTACCTGGTCCCGCCGCGGCACCACCCCGGTCGTCCGGGTATCCGGCAAGGGCTCCGGACGGGTCAGCCTCGCCGGCCTGGTGTGCACCCGGCCCGGCCACCACACCCGCCTGATCTTCCGGCTGCTGGTCCACCACGGACGTAGGAACGAGAAGAAGGGCTTCAAGGAAGCCGACTTCGCAGCCCTGCTCGATGCCGCGCACCAGCAGCTCGGCGGACCGATCGTGCTGGTGTGGGACAACGCCACCCAGCACAAGGACGCGGCGATGCGCGAGCTGCTCCAGGCGCGCAGCGCGTGGCTGACCGTGTTCCGGCTGCCCCCGTATCCGCCCGACCTCAATCCCGCCGAGGGTGTGTGGGCGCACCTGAAGAAGACCCTGGCCAACCTCGCCGCCTGCACCACCGACCAACTCGCCACGCTCGCCCGGACCCGACTGAAGAGGATGCAATATCGACCCGGTCTCCTCGACGGCTTCATCGCCGAGACCGGCCTCATCATCAATCCCCGCCCCTCACCCTGACGAGACAACCTCAGAAGCGTTCCCCGGCCTCCCCACGGATCTGATCGCTCACCGGCATGTCCAGGGCCTTTGTCAGAATCCCTTGCTCCCACGTGGCGCTGCGGATCAGCCCCACTCCGGCCCGCGACTACCGCCCGGCCTCATCGGCTGGAGCCGGCCAGCCGGATCGCCCCTGACAACGTCTCGGCCCCGGCCCTCCCTCTCGACCAGGTCGCCGAGGCGTACCGCACCACGGGCGAACACCAGACCAAGGAGTTCGGCGACAACCCCGAAGCGGGCCGCCTGCCGGCCCCAGCAGGATCACTCGCACGGCCGCAGGACATTCCGGGGGCTAAGGACGCCGGACGCAGATACTGAGGCGAGCCCATCCGTCACAACTGGTCCACCCGTGCCCCTGATGTGGAGTTGCCATGGCCCGTGAGCAGGAGACCTCGGCAGTACCATCAGGCCGATGGGGCGGCCGCCGGCTTCCGTGGGCGCACAGCGTCGCCGGGCAGATGTTCCTCCTGCAGATGCTGCTCCTAGTGGTCCTGTCCGGCGCCGCAATCCTCGCGCTGACACTGCAGGCCCGTAGCACGAGCGAGCAGGCTGCCCGACTACGCTCACTCGATGTCGCACAGACCTTCTCGCACTCGCCGGGCCTGGCGGCGGCCCTAAGTTCCCCCGATCCGACGGCGATCCTGCAGCCCCTGACGACCGAGATTCAGCGCACGACCCGGGTCGACTACGTCTCCGTCCTGAACACCGACGGCATCCGCTACACCGCCCCCATCCCCTCACAGATCGGCACTCGTGCCGCCGGCGACCTCAAGCCGGCCCTGGCAGGGCAGGCCGTCACCCAGCCGTACCAGGGACTGCTGAATCCGGCGGTGCGCGCCCTGGTCCCAGTTATCGACCACCACGGCGCAGTGGTCGGCGTGGTCTCCGCCGGCGTCAGCGTCAAGAGCGTCACAAAGACAGTCGACAAGCAACTGCCGCTCCTGCTGGGCTCGGAGGCCGCCGGACTCGCTTTGGCAGCGGGCGGGACAGCGCTGCTGACGCACCGACTGCGACGGCAGACCCGCGGCCTGCACCCCGCCGAGATGACCCGGATGTACGAGCATCACGAGGCGGTCCTGCATGCGGTCCGCGAGGGCGTACTCATCATGGACGGTGATGGCCGGCTGCTGCTCGCCAACGACGAGGCGCGACGGCTGCTGGACCTGCCCGCGGATGCCGAGCAGCAGCACGTCGGGCACCTCGGCCTGGCCCCGAGTACCGCGGCTCTGCTGGCCAACGGCCGGGTTGCCACCGATGAGGTACACCTCGTCGGGGAACGGCTGCTGGCCATCAACCAGCGCCCCACCGACTCCCACGGCGGACCGTCCGGTGCAGTCGCCACCGTGCGCGACACCACCGAACTACGCGCGCTGGCCGGTCACGCCGAGCATGCTCGCGAACGTCTGCGCCTGCTGTACGACGCCGGATGGCACGTCGGCACGACACTCGATGTGGCCCGTACCGCCCGCGAACTGGCCGAGGTGGCAGTCCCCCGCTTCGCCGACATCGTCACCGTCGACCTGCTCGAGCCCGTCCTGCACGGAGAGGAGCCGGGGCCGGGCGCTGATGTTGCCCTGCACCGTACGGCTGCCAGGACCGCCGCCGGCGACGACACCCTGTACCCCGTGGACGCGCTCGACGGGTCCTCTGCCGTACTGCCCTGGACTGCGGGCTCTGCTACGGCCGGCGCGGTACTGCTGCAAGAGCTAAGCGCCGCACCGGACGCGCGGCAGTCGGATGCCCAGCACGCCGATGCCGCCCCTGCTTCGCGATGTCGCTCCTTGATTGCGGTACCACTGCTGGCGCGGGGCATCGTGCTGGGGCGAGCCGACTTCTGGCGCACGCAGGAGTCGGAGGCTTTCGAGGAAGACGACCTCTCATTCGCCCAGGAGCTCGTCGCCCGCGCGGCCGTGTGCATCGACAACGCACGCCGCTACACCCGCGAGCACGCCGCAGTCGTCACGCTGCAACGCAGCCTGCTGCCCCGCCAACTGCCCGAGCAGAATGCTGTTGAGGTCGCCTACCGCTATCTGCCGGCTGCTGCCGCCGTAGGCGGTGCCTGGTTCGATGTCATCCCGCTGCCCGGCGCACGGGTAGCGCTGGTCGTGGGCGATGTCGTAGGCCACGGTCTGCGTGCCGCCGCCACCATGGGCCGCCTGCGCACCGCTGTGCACAGTCTCACCGCCATGGACCTGCCACCCGACGAAGTCCTCTACCATCTCGATGAGCTCGTCGCCCTGATCGGCCAGGAGGAGACCGGCACTCCGCACGGCCCGTCGGCGGCCGGCGCTTCTTGCCTGTACGCCATCTATGATTCGGCCGCCGGACGCTGCGCGGTGGCCCGCGCCGGCCGCCCAGGGCCGGTAACCGTACACCCCGACGGTACCGTGGACCGGCCCACCGTGCCGGGCAGCCTGCCGCTGGGCCGAGGCGGTGCACCGTTCGAAACGACCGAGCTCCCATTGCCCGAAGGCAGTCGACTGGTGCTCTGCACGGACGGACTGCTGACAGAGGGCGATCGCGACGCCGACAGCGGCCTGGAGCTGCTTTGCTCAGTCCTGGCCCGCCCCGACCGTAGTCCTGAGCAGATCTGCACCGAGGTCCTCACCGCGATGCTGCCCGAGGGCCCGAGCGACGATGTCGCCCTCCTGGTCGCCAGCACCCGCCTGCTCGGTGCAGGCCAGGTCGTCGAGTGGAACGTGCCCGATGATCCGGCGGCCGTTCACGACATCAGGACGCAGTGCAATCGGCAACTCGCCGAGTGGGGCCTGGAAGACCTCCAGCTCCAGGCAGAGCTGATCCTCAGCGAGCTGGTCACCAACGCCATCCGCTACGGCGCTGAGCCGATCAAGGTGCGACTGCTGTACGACCGCTTCCTGACCTGCGAGGTGTCCGACGCAAGCAGCACCTCCCCGCACCTGCGCCGCGCAGCCATCACCGACGAGGGCGGGCGCGGACTGTTCATCGTCGCCCAGCTGGCCGAGCGCTGGGGCACACGCTATTCGGCACAGGGAAAGGTCATCTGGGCGGAGTTGGCACCGATCGCCCTTCAGCACACGGAACCCGCCGGCGACCTCGGCAACGTGCAGTGACAACCGAACGGACGGGCGAGGCCGCCGTACTCCCAACTGCTGCGGCAGGTACGGGAACAGGCCGGCCAGGTGCTTCCGGACGAACCGTAGCCACCGCTCCTCGAAGCGATAGCCGAGCAGGGGCTGGGCCACCGCCAGGCAGACGAGTTCGGAGTCGCTGAGCAGGGGCGGGCGTCCCATCCATCGCGTTCCTCCGATCTCGTCGTCGATCTTCACATGGAGTGCGGTCAAGTGGGTCTCCGAGTCGGGCGTCACAAGCGGATCTTGGAGGCCCTCGTCTGGTCCGCCGGCCCAGAGTCCCGAAGTTCTGGCCCAGCGCTCGAATGAGCTCGTCCGCACGTTGACTTAGTGGCGGTTGCGGACCCGGTCCGCGGGAACCGGAATGGTCGCCTTGATGCCGCGTCTCGGCTCCCGAGGCGGTCGGCCGCCGAAGTTCGACACTACCGCGTGCGGCACGCCGTCGAGTGCGGGATCAATCGCCCGTACCCTTCAAGCAGGCTCGATCGGGCATGAGTGGTAGCCCCGGGACACCGGTGCCGCTGCTCGCTCTCGCTGCTAATTAAGAGCTGCGATCATGATCGCTACAGTACGGGCGTGCAGGTGGGCACCCGGTCGGGCTGTAAACTC
>NZ_JBEXYL010000219.1:0-5428 GCF_040630895.1 Streptomyces sp. NPDC005728 | reverse complement strand
AGTGCAATCGGGTGTCGTCGAGGTGCGCGGTGTCATGCTGCTCGCGCGTGCCCCAGCCGTACCTCGGCGCGTACCCCCGTGGTGGTACGCGCCGCACGCCTGCCCCCTGAGGGGTAGCCCGAGTGTCCTCCCAGGCCAGACGCGGCCGGGTGCCGCGCCGGGAGAGTCTTGAGGCATCGCAGCGGCCCCCACACAGGGGCCGCGGTCCCCACCCCCTCCCCGAGATGAGAATCGCCATGCATACCTGGGTCGTCACCATGCCCATCCGCGCTCTGGACGGCAACACCGGAACCCATACCTTCGTTGTCAGGGCGCTGTCTGCCGAGCAAGCGCTGAAGAAAGCACTGCAGGAGGCCGCCCGCAAGCAGGCCCGGCTGCACCGCCGCGACGCCTGGCTCAACGACGAGGACGTCGTCATCTCCCGGGTCCGGCGGGACGGCTCGCCGTGGCACGACACCGGGACTTCCCAGTCCCTCAGCGTCACGACCTGATGCGAAGGCTGGAAGAACCGGTGGACACCACGCTCGCCCACGCGTGGGTACAGGCCATCGCCTCCCTCGCGACGGAGCACGAGCAGCGCCTCAACCAGCTCGACGCCGTCATGGGGGACGCCGACCACGGCGCCAACGTACGCCTTGGCTTCTCCGCCGCCGCCAAGGCCCTGGCCTCCCCCACCATCAGCACCATCGGAGAGGTGCTGCAGCGCACCGGCCACACCCTGCGCACAACGGGCCTGGACGCCTCGGGCCAGCTGTACGGAGCTGCTTTCTGCTCCATGGCCCATGTCCTGCCCGAACCCGCCACCGGCACGGGGCCGTTCACCACGGCCCTCGCCGCCGGGCTGCTCACGATCCAGTCACTCGGCGCCGCCAGGACAGGCGACAAGACCATGCTGGATGCCTTCACCCCCGGCCACCGGGCGTTCCAGCGCGCGGCCCTGGCCGGCTGCGACTTCGCCACCGCGGCCCGGGCTGCAGCGGATGCCGCCGAGCAGGGCATGGAGGCAACGGCCACCATGCGTGCCCGCCGGGGCCGTGCCTCCTTCTTCGGCTTGCGCGGCCTGGGCCACCCGGACCCTGGAGCAGCCTCCACGGCGCTCATTTTCCAGGCCTTGGCGCAGGTGGCCGCGGACTGACGGCGCCGCGCTCGCAGGGTGAACACGCACTGCCCGGTGAGCGTACCGTGCTGCGACATCCCGGTGGGCAGCGCTCGCCGGTACGGACATCCGCCCGCACGGGCAGACCCACGCGAACGCCGCAACGTGGTCCTCTCGCGGTTTCTCCCGCCGATTCGAGCCAGCAAGGGAGTATGTGAGGTGGTTCATGTCGCGCACGCGATCAGGCTGAACATCAAGGTTCTGCTGATCAGGACAGAGAAGAAAGTCACCGCCTTCTTCCATCCGGCGGCCCGCACCGCCGACGCGCCCGTGTCACACCGCCGTACAGGCACGGGCAGCGCATCCCGCCAGGGCAACCACTGCGCGGATCCCCAGAGGTCCTCCGGCCCCGCGCCGACCGTACCCCGGCACCTGAAGGAACCTCCGCATCGTGCCTATCCGCCCGAGCACCCGACCGGCCACCCGTCCACGGTGCCGGGAGCGCAGAGCGGGCCCGGCCACGCGCCCGCACCTGCGCGCACCGCGGTGGAGGCCCAGCTCCAAAAACTGTGGCAAGCAGAATTCGGCCGCCCGGTCGTCGGCATCCATGACGACTTCTTCGTATTGGGGGGCGACAGCGAGCGTGCCGCCCGCCTGCAGCACATGGTCAACGGGAGATTCGGCCTCGCCCTGCCGAACACCTCCGTGCTGCTGTGGCCCACCATCGCCGAACTCGCCGGAGTGATCGAGAGCTGCGGCACCGGCGCCCCACGCCCTACCGCGGCACGGCGCAAGCACCATGGGAGGAAGAACCGCCTGTTCGCTGCCAAGCCCGTGCTCCCGTGGGCGCCCCGGCAGCGCGACCGCGCCTGGGGGGACCCATGGTGACGCGGGCCCTGCCCCCGTACCGCAGCACCGCACGGAAGCCACCGGTCCGATGAGCGGCCTGACCGACCTGCTCGCCGCCACCGCCGCGCGCACCCCCTGCGCGACCGCCGTGGCCGAGTCCGGGCACGAGCTGACGTACGCGAGTCTGTGGGCCGACTCCGGCAGGCTGGCCCACTGTCTCAGAGGTGAACAGCTGACCGGACAGACCGTCGTGCTCGCGGTACTACCCGGCATCCGCTGGATCACCGCCCTGCTCGGCGTCTGGCGCGCCGGTGCGGTGGCGCTGCCCGTCGACCTGGCACAGCCCTACGAGCACCTGGCCCGCATCACCTCCGGATGCCGGGCCCGTGCCGCGCTCACCCACACCGGAAAGCCCCTGCGCTGGGCCCCAAGCCTGCGCACCATGCCCGTCTCCGTGAACTCGGACAGGGGCGCCGAGCCGCTGCTGCCCGGGTCTCCCAGCGACGACACCCCCGCGTACATCTGGCACGGCGGCATCCCCGCCAGGCCTTGTCCGCTCGTGGTCACCCACCGGGCGCTGGCGGCCCGCGCGAACGCCGTTCCGCACCTGGCCGGCATTTCCCGCGCCGACCGGGTCGCCCAACTGGCGCCGGTCACCGCCGAGGCGGTGCTGTGGGAAGTGCTGTGCGCCCTGGTGACCGGGGCCCGCCTGGAGATCGCCGGGCCGTTCAACCGTACGCCCGGTCCTCCGCGGGCCGGCTTTCTGGAGCGTCACGTCATCACGGCCTTCACCTGCACCTTCGACGAGCTCGTGGCCACACCGTATGTCTCGCTGTCCAAACTGCGGCGGATCGTGCTCAGGGGCGGGGACCCGGACCTGCCCGCGCTTGCGCGGTGGCTGGGCCGCTACGACGTGGCTGCCGCCTACGGTGTGCCCGAGACCTGCGGCGACGCCCTGTTCGCCGGAAACCTCCGCGAAAGCGACGACCCGGCGCCGATCGGCTGGCCGCTACCCGGCGTGCTCGCCTGGGTGCTCGACGAAAGACAGCGGCCAGTGCCCCGCGGCGAGCCGGGGGAGCTGTATCTGGGCGGTGACGCTCTGGCCATCGGGTACCCCCGCCGGACCCTACGGCGCACCGAGGCCACCGGGGCATTCGTGCGACTGCATCTGCCGCCGCCGAACGACCCGCAGGGCAGCACCGCGGACGTGCGCCTCTACCGCACCCGTGACCGCGTCCTCATCCAGGACAACGGCCAGTACGTCGTCCTCGGCCACCTCAGTCGGATTTCCGCGGCACCCGGCGGAGTCTTTGTCCGCCGACCCGCGGACCAGCCGCGCTAGGAGTGGCGCCGCCCGCCCGGGACCAGAAGAAAAGCCGCTCATGACGACGATCACCCTCCTCTTCCCCGATCCGATGGGTACGGCGCTCGGCGCCTGTGCCGTCCAGGCGGGCGCCCGCGTCCTGTGGGTCCCGCCGGAGGGCGGCTCCGTGCAGGGCTTTGCCCAGTACTCCGGCATGCTGCCCTGCTCCTCCCTTGCCGACGCCCTGGCACGCAGCGACCTCGCACTGTCCTACTGCCCGCCGAACGCCGCCTTCGACGTCGCCCGCAACGTCACCAGGCATCATTTCCGCGGGGTATACGTCGACGCCAACGCCATCAGCCCCGTCCAGCTGTCCCGCATCCAGGAACTCCTGGCGCAGCGCGGCATCCCCCTGGTGGACGCGGTCGTCATCGGCCCCCGGCCGGGCGGCGGGCGGCAAGCGCGGCTGTACGCGTGCGGGGAACCACACGGTGTCGACATCCTCAAGAACGCCTTCGGTTACACGGACGTGGACGTGCGCCGCCTGGACGGACCCCTCGGCACAGCATCGGCCCTGAAGGCCGCGTTCGCCGGCTTCCACAAGACCTCGCACATGCTCGCCGCGATCTGCCACGCCCTCGCCAACGCCTACGGGGTGGGGGGCGAGCTGGCAGCCGAGGCACGGGCGCTGAACCTGCGCGTGCTGGCCAGCCCGCGCAACCTGCCGGACGTCGCGGCCCGGGCCTGGCGGTGGGAACCGGAACTGCGGGAGATCGCCGACACGCTGGCCTCCGTCGGGCTGCCCCCGGACCTCGCCGCCGGTGCGGCCTCCGCGATGGCACGCTGGACGGCCTTGCGGGACGTGCCCGCCCCCGCGCTGACCGACGTGCTGGACTGGCTGCGCAGTACCCCCCAGAAACCGGCCTCCGGCGTGGCAGCGCTGTTCGTACACGGCCGGTTCCGATCCCCGGTCGCCCTGCAGGACGTACTCGGACGGGTGCCAGACTCCTCCCCTGCAGTCCTGCACGGCTGGGAACCGCTCGGGTCTGCCGGAGAAACGCCGCTCGCGCTGCGGCCGTCCGCGGCATCCGTGGAGGGGCTGCTGGTCGACGGCCTGTCCCCGCGCGACTACCGCGCCATCGACGCCTTCGCGGACCTCCAGTGCGACCTGCGTCCTGTGTTGCTGGCCGATGGACGGCAGGCCTGGGCATACGTACGGCCCTAAGCGTCCCTGGGTCTGGCCCTCCAGCCCCCGGCCCGGCAGCGGACCGCAGTGGCGGCGACCGTCGCATCCATCCCAGTACGACGGCCGCCGCACAGCAGCACCGCAGGCACAGGCCCGAGGGCGGCTCAAAGCACCGAATCCGAGTCGCCCTGGGCAACGGCCGTGGGTGGCGGGTCGGCGCACCCGCGGGGAGGTGCGCCGCCCACAACGATTCAATGCGAAACGATCGGCACCCGCCATCGCTCTTCAGGCTGATTCCGGCCCGGACGACCGGGCCGAACCGCAAGTGCCGAGACACACCGGTGCAGTTCCCCGGCCAGGACGCGGCAGTGGCGCAGCAACTGCGGAGAGGGAGTCGGCCTCCCCCCGGGGGGCAGCGTGAAGTCGAGCCTGCTGGCGGCAATATGGGTCGGGACCACCCAGCCGCCCAGGGACGTTGCCACCGTACGCAGCTGCTCACAGACCACACGGCCGGTGTGCGGGCTGCTGCCCTGGGCCAGCAGGCCGACGGCCCGGTCCGCGAACGCGCCCCCCGGCAGCGTGTCCAGGGCCGCCTTGAGCAGACCCGAGTATCCGCAGTGGTGCACCGGACTGGTCAGGACCACGGCCTCGGATTCGGCCACGGCCTGCCGCAGCCATCCACAGGTGTCGTCGGCACCGGGCGGTGCGGCAAGCCCGGCGAGGCGCACCTCGACGCCGAAGGCGTCGAGGGCAACCCCCATGGCTTGAGCCAAAGCGGCAGTGAAGGAAGGGTTTCTGCTGCCGTTGATGATGAGTACGCGCATGACTGGCACTCCTCTCTTGACGGGCCAGGCCGTCCGGTACGAAGACCAGGACGTCTGGGCATGGGCGCATCCAGAGGCTTAGGGAGTCGTGGGGGCAGGGTGTGGGGATGGTGCGGGCGCAGGGGTGGGAGGGGAGGCTGCGTCTGGGTTTGGCGCGGTCTCCCCTTGCT
>NZ_JBEXYL010000218.1:0-5452 GCF_040630895.1 Streptomyces sp. NPDC005728 | reverse complement strand
AGGGCGTTGCTCGCCGATGGTTTCGATGTCTTCATCGAGACCAGCGCTCACCCGGTTTTGACCGGCGCCATCGAAGAGACCGTCGAGGAGGCCGACGCGACCGCCGTGGTGCTGGGCACCCTGCGCCGCAACGAAGACGAACAACGACGCTTCACCCTCGCTCTCGCCGAAGCCTTCACCGCCGGACTCCCCGTCGACTGGCCCACAACCGGCCGGACCACCCACCACCTGGACCTGCCCACCTACGCCTTCCAACGCCGGCGCTACTGGCTCGACGACTCGACCCCCACGGCATCCGAGGACGCCGCCGATCCCGAGGAGAGCCGGTTCTGGGCGGCCGTCGACAGCGCGGACCGCGGCGAACTCGCCGAACTGCTCGGCGTGGACGACGCCTCCCGGCTGGAGGACGTCATCGGCCTGCTCGGCCCGTGGCGCCGCGACAGCCGTGAGCGTACCGAGACGGATGCCTGGCACTACCGCGTCGACTGGAAGCCGGTGTCCGACGCGCAGTCGGCGTCGCTGAGCGGTGCCTGGATGCTCGTCGTACCGGACGGCGACACGGCCCACCCGTGGGCGGAAGCGGTGGAGGGCACCCTGTCGTCCGCCGGTGCCCAGGTGGTACGCCTGACCGTGGGAGCGGACTGCGACCGGGACCAGCTGTCCCGACGCGTCACCCAGGCGGTCGAGGCGCTCGACGGTGCGGGACCGGCCGGGGTGCTGTCCCTGCTGGCCCTGGACGAGACACAGCGCCCGGACAACCCGACGCTGACGGCCGGACCGGCCGGGACGCTGCTCCTGATCCAGGCGCTCGGCGACGCCGCCGTACGTGCACCGCTGTGGTCCGCCACACGCGGAGCCGTACAGGTTCCCGGCACGGAGACGGCGATCCGTCCCGAACAGGCGCAGGTGTGGGGGCTCGGTCTGGTGGCCGGGCTGGAGCACTCCGACCGGTGGGGCGGCCTGATCGACCTGCCGGAAACCCTCGACCCACAGGCGCTGCGCAGACTGTGCGGCGCGCTCGCCGGGAAGCAGGACGAGGACCAGCTCGCACTCCGCCCGTCCGGAGTCTTCGCCCGCCGCCTGGCGCGGGTGTCCCGCACGTCCCTGCACGACCGCCCGGAGTGGCAGCCGCGCGGCACGGTCCTCATCACCGGTGGCACCGGCGCCGTCGGCGCCCGGTTCGCCCGGTGGCTCGCGGCCAACGGTGCCGAGCACCTCGTGCTCACCAGCCGCCAGGGCCGCTCCGCGCCGGGCGCGGGGGAGCTGGAGTCCGAACTGACGGCCCTCGGCGTACGGGTCACCCTCGCGGCGTGCGACGTCGCGGACCGGGACGCACTGGCCGGACTCGTCGCCAGGGCCGCCGCCGACGGCGAGCCGATCCGTGCGGTCATCCACGCGGCCGGTACGACCGACTCCGCGCCGCTGGCCGAGACGGACCTGGACCTGCTGGCCCGGCTCACCTCCGCCAAAGTGCGCGGCGCGCACCACCTCGACGACGTCTTCCGGGACACCGACCTCGACGCGTTCATCCTCTTCTCCTCCGGCGCCGGCATCTGGGGCGGGGGCGGACAGGGTGCGTACGCCGCAGCCAACGCCCACCTCGACGCGCTGGCTCACCAGCGCCGTGCGCGAGGGCGGACCGCGCTGTCGGTGGCGTGGGGTCTCTGGGGCGGCGGCGGCATGGCCGACGGCGAGGTCGGGGACCGGATCCTCAGCCGCGGCGTACGCGTCATGAACCCGGACCAGGCGGTCGCCGCACTGGCCCGCGTCACGGCGGCCACCGAGACGACGCGGATCGTCGCCGACATCGACTGGGAGGTCTTCGCTCCCCAGTTCACCGCCGTTCGTCGCTCTCCACTGCTCTCGGACCTCCCCGAAGTGCGGGCGGTACTGGAGGAGACGCCCGGTGCGGCGCAGGGAGCGGCCGCCGGCTCAGCCCCGTCGGCGCTGCTCGACGGCCTGACCGAGGCAGAGCAGTACCTGGCCGTGCTGGACCTGGTCCGCGCGCAGGCCGCGGCGGCGCTCGGCCACAGCTCACCGGATCCCGTTGCCCCGGACCGCGCCTTCCGTGAGCTGGGCTTCGACTCGATGATGGCGGTGGAGCTGCGGAACCGGCTGAACGCGGTGACGGGGCTGCGGTTGCCGAGCACGGTGGTCTTCGACTATCCGACGGCCGGTGACCTGGCCCGGTTCGTGCGGGCCGAGCTGGTCGGGGAGCCCGACGACGTGGCGGCGGTGGAGCCTTCGCCGGCGGTCGTCACCGGTGAGGTGGATGCCGAACCGATTGCGATCGTGGGCATCGGCTGCCGCTTCCCCGGTGGCGTGCGCTCGCCGGAGGACCTGTGGCGGCTGGTGATGTCCGGCGCGGACGCGGTGTCGGGGTTCCCGGTGGATCGTGGCTGGGATCTGGAGGCGCTGTTCGATCCGGACCCGGATGCGGTGGGGAAGTCGTACACGCGGTCGGGTGGCTTCCTCTACGATGCGGCGGAGTTCGATGCGGGGTTCTTCGGGATCTCGCCGCGTGAGGCGTTGGCGATGGATCCGCAGCAGCGGTTGCTGCTGGAGACGTCGTGGGAGGCGATGGAGCGGGCGGGCATCGACCCGGCGTCGCTGCGCGGCAGCCGTACCGGCGTCTACGTCGGCGCCATGGTCCAGGACTACGGCCACCGCCTGCACCAGGGCACGGCCGAGACGGAAGGCCACATCCTGACCGGCACCACGGGCAGCGTGGTCTCGGGCCGGCTGTCGTACACCTTCGGCCTGGAGGGCCCGGCGGTGACCGTCGACACGGGATGCTCCTCCTCCCTGGTGACCCTGCACCTCGCGATACGGGCGCTGCGCAGCGGCGAGTGCTCACTGGCCCTGGCCGGTGGCGTCACGGTCATGCCGACACCCGGACCCTTCATCGAGTTCAGCCGGCAGCGAGGCCTGTCCTCGGACGGCCGGTGCAAGGCGTTCGCGGAGGGTGCGGACGGCACCGGCTGGGCCGAGGGTGCCGGTGTGCTGCTGGTGGAGCGTCTGTCGGACGCTGTGCGGCTGGGGCATCCGGTGCTGGCCGTGGTGCGCGGTAGTGCGGTGAACCAGGACGGTGCGAGCAACGGCCTGACGGCACCCAATGGGTTGTCGCAGCAGCGGGTGATCCGGCAGGCGCTGGCGGATGCGCGGCTGAGTGCCGCCGATGTCGACGCGGTGGAGGCGCATGGGACGGGGACCCGGCTGGGTGACCCGATCGAGGCGCAGGCCCTGATCGCGACCTACGGTCAGGAGCGCACGGACGAACTTCCTTTGTTCTTGGGGTCGTTGAAGTCGAACATCGGGCATGCGCAGGCGGCTGCGGGTGTGGGTGGGGTCATCAAGATGGTGATGGCTCTGCGGCACGGTGTGCTGCCGCAGACGCTGCATGTGGATGCGCCGTCGTCGCATGTGGACTGGTCGGCGGGTGCGGTGGAGCTGCTGACCGAGCAGCGGGCGTGGCCGGAGCTGGACCGGCCGCGACGGGCGGCCGTCTCCGCCTTCGGCGTGGGCGGAACCAACGCGCATGTCGTGATCGAGCAGCCTCCGGTGGCGGAACACGGCGACTCGGCGTCCGAGGACACCGCACTCGGCGTGATGCCATGGGTGGTGTCGGGCAAGAGCGCGCAGGCGTTGCGGGCGCAGGCGGAACTGTTGCGCGCGTTCGTGGCCGGACGTGACGGGCTGGACCTGGCGGGTGTCGGGGCGGCGCTGGTGTCGGCGCGGTCGGTGTTCGAGCACCGGGCCGTGGTGGTGGCCGGTGATCGTGCGGAGCTGCTGACCGGTCTGGAGGCGCTGGCCTCGGACGGGGTGGCGCCGGGGCTGGCGACCGGTGTGGGGGTGGCTGGTCGTCGTGCCGTGTTCGTCTTCCCCGGTCAGGGTTCGCAGTGGTCGGGGATGGCGGCGGGGTTGTGGGAGTCCTCGCCGGTGTTCCGTGAGCGGATGGTGGAGTGCGAGCGGGCGCTGGACCCGTTCGTGGACTGGTCGTTGTCTGCCGTCGTACACGGAGAAGCCGGGGCGCCGGGGTTCGACCGGGTGGATGTGGTGCAGCCGGTGTTGTTCGCGGTGATGGTGTCGCTGGCGGAGCTGTGGCGGTCGTACGGGGTTGAGCCGGCGGCTGTGGTGGGGCATTCGCAGGGTGAGATCGCGGCGGCGGCCGTCTCCGGTGCTCTGTCGTTGGAGGACGCGGCCCGTGTGGTGGCGTTGCGCAGCCGGGCGCTGGGTGTGCTGGCCGGTCGCGGTGGCATGGTCTCTGTCGCCCTGCCGGTGGACGAGGTCACCGACCGGCTCGGTGAGGGGTTGTCGGTGGCGGCGGTCAACGGGCCGCTTTCCACCGTGGTTTCTGGTGATGTGCAGGCGTTGGAGGAACTGTTGGTCTCGTGCGAGGCCGATGGGGTGCGGGCGCGGCGGATCCCGGTGGACTATGCGTCGCACTCGGCGCATGTGGAACAGATCCGGGACGAGTTGCTGGAACTGCTGGAGCCGGTGCGGCCGCGGTCGGGCCAGGTCCCGTTCTACTCGGCCGTGACCGGTGAGGTGGTCGAAGGCTCTGCCCTGGATGCGCAGTACTGGTACACGAATCTGCGGCAGACGGTCGACTTCCACGGCGCTACGAGGGCGTTGCTTGCGGATGGGTTCGATGTGTTCGTCGAGGCCAGCGCGCATCCGGTGCTGACCGCCTCGATCGAGGAGAGCCTGGAGGAAGCGGACGCGTCCGCCGTGGTGCTCGGGACTCTGCGGCGCAACGAAGACGAACAGCGGCGTTTCACCCTGGCGCTCGCCGAGGCGTTCACTGCCGGACTTCCTGTCCAGTGGCCGGTGAGCGGGCGGACGGTGGAGGTCCTGGACCTGCCGACGTATGCCTTCCAGCGGGAGCGGTACTGGCTGGAGCCGGTGCGGGCGGAGGTGGCCGATGCGGCGGGCCTCGGTCTGGAGGGGCTGGGGCACGGGCTGCTCGGTGCGATGGTGCCGGTGCCGGACTCCGACGGAGTGGTGCTGACGGGGTCGGTGTCACTGCGGTCGCATCCCTGGCTCGCCGAGCACGCCGTGTTCGGAACCGCACTGCTGCCCGGGACGGCCTTCGTGGAGATGGCGCTGCGGGCCGGCGTGGAAGTCGGCACGACCGTGGTGAGCGAACTGGTGCTGGAGGCACCCCTGCTGGTGCCGGACCACGGTGAGGTACGCCTCCATGTGAGCGTGACCGGCGCGGACGGGTCCGGCTGCCGGACGCTGGTGGTGCGCTCCCGCTCCGATCAGGACTGGACGGTTCACGCCCGGGCCGTCCTGGCTCCCGGGGCGGCGGACGAGCCGGTCCTCCGGTCCGCCGCCTGGCCGCCGGCGGGTGCGGAGAAGGTGGATGTCTCGGCGTTGTACGAGGAGTTCGCCGCGGCTGGTTATGACTACGGGCCTTTGTTCCAGGGTGTTCGGGCTGTCTGGCGTG
>NZ_JBEXYL010000217.1:0-5576 GCF_040630895.1 Streptomyces sp. NPDC005728 | reverse complement strand
TCAACGTCGAGGGGGCCGGAAGCATGTGAGCGCCGGGACGGCACTCACCGGCAGCCGCGCTACTCCATCAGCGCGTTGTCCCAGGCGACGTCCGGGCAGTGCATCCCCACGACCGGGATCATCAAGGCCTGCGCGGAGGCCCTGGAGGTGAGCCCCGAACCCTGGCTCGTCCTCCGTGCCCGGGCCGCCGAGGAGAAGCGCCGGAGCAAGAAGGACGGAGAGCAGGGGGCGCAGACCCCGCCCCCTCATCCTCCGAGGCCTCATCGCTCTCCGGCGAGAGCCCTTCTCCGAGCAGAGGCCGCCCCTCCCTTCCGCCGGCCGTCGCCAAGCGGCTGCCCGGACACCACCGGGACACCGACACCGGTGAGAGCACGGAGCCGGACACCCTGGACGACACGGTGGCCATGCGCGTGCAGCAGCTGGTCACGGAAGCCGTGGAGCAGGTCACCCCGCAGCTCCACGGCAACCCGATCGCCAATGCGCTGTCCCTCTGCACGGTCACCGGTGACCTGATCGAGCTACTGAACGAGACCCGCACGAGGAATGAAGTCACTCTGCGCGACATTGCCCGCCGCACCCCTCTGGGCGGCGTCTCGATCTCCACCACGTCGCTGCCGAAGCTGCTCACAGCCAGGACCTGCCGACAGCCGAGGTTCTCCGCGCCGCACTGCTGGCCTGCAAGGTACGGCCCCAAGAGATCCAGTTCTGGCTCTACCACCGCGCCCGGCTCGAACTTGCACGGGAACGCGGAGCCCACCGAACCGAGAGCGCCAAGACCCGCCCGGTACGAACGGTCTCCTACGGCTCACAGGTCCAGGTGCGGCTGATGGCATCCTCCCCCTCGCACCGAGCGTGGTCACCATCGTCCTGATGTTCATCAGGCGGTAACAGCCACACCAGCACGACGATGCGCCCCCTCAGGGACCTCCTGCCGAGGGGGCGCATCCCTGTTCCGGACCGGCCCCGGACGCCTCCCTTCTGCGGTCCACCTGATCGACGTGGCCGCCAGGACGTCCACGGCCCGTGCGGAAGTACGGACGTGCCCGCGGTGTCACGCCGTCAGTCGGGCGCCGCTCGGAAAGACTTCAGACACCGAGACGGCTGAAGGAGACCTTGTACTCGGTTGCCCTGACGGGGACCACGTGCGCACTCCCGCCGGCCCTTTCGTAGGCGAACGCGCCGCCCGTGATCGACTCGGTGTACGCGGTCCTGCCGTCGGCCGGCGGGACGGGCCCGACAAGACTGACCTGATGCCCTTCTGCGGCCCAGACGATGAGGTCGGTGCACAGGGCCTTGCCCACCGCGGGGGCCGGCGCCGAGACGGGAGCCGGGTCACCTCCTCGGCAGACGCGACGACCCTGCTGGAGTCGCGCCTGCCCCCGGCCATCGGACCATGCCAGCTCCTTGGCTCGCCTCGCTCAGTTGGAGTGGCGGCGGGTAGTCATTCGCCGACGATGCCGCTGACGGCGCTGGAGGCGGGTCCCTCGGCTTCGGCGTCCCCTGTGTTCACTGCCGTCGCGGGGCCGGGGCGCCCACATCTGGCGGCGGCGCCCCCGCTGCGTTCCGGAAGCTCGGGGAAGTCCACCGGCGCCGCGTCCGGTGAGCGACACGGCCAGTCTGCTCTACTCCTCGTCGTCCTCGTCGTCGTACCAGCCCTCCAGCATGCCCTGCAGCCGCTCATCGATCGGATTCCCGACCTCGTCCTCATCGATCAGCAGGCGTCGGATCATGTTCAGCGGGAACCAGTTCTCACCCGGGCGCGCTCCGGGAAGGCCCACACACGGCGTGTCCAACACCCCGACGGGTTCCTCGGCGGCGAAGAACGGCGCCAGCCGGCCGGTGTCGAAGTCAGGCTCGTACTTCCACACCATGCCCCTGTGGCGGCAGAACACCTCACCGAGGTACCACACGGCGCCCTGGAGAAACGGGGTTCGGCGCTGTTCGGTGACATCCTCTGGGGTCTCGAAACCCTCCCGGATGAGATCCTCCAGACCATCCAGCGAGGCGGGAGAGAAATCGAACAGGCCGCCCCCGTCGGCCTCGTCAACCCACCCTTTGAAGCCGGTCTGCCGTTCGGTCAGCCATGCCAACAGGTCAGGGTTGCGGGTCGGGTCGTAGGGGCTCTCGGAAGGCGCAGTCATGCCCGCACCGTAGCCGACTCGTACGACAACACCGCACCGCTTGTCGCCGAGTTGACACGCCGCCACGTCAACAACCTGTTGCACATGAGCCCTTGGGTGCCTCTAGGGTGGGGAGCGCCGGCGGACGGAGACATGACACGGGGGCCCCACCTCCCACCGCCCAACCAACACTCGTCCCGTGGCCCCCACGACCAGGGACACGTACGTGAGAACACCGATACGCGCCCGCCTTCCGAGGCGCCTGAAGACCGCGCTCACTCTCCTGGCGGCCACCGGCATGATGCTGGTCGGGCTGCCCGCCACCGCACATGCCGCGCCCGGTGACTACGCGAAGATCACGACGGGCAAGCGGTGCGACGAGATGCACCTGAAGAAGACCTACCCGACCACGCCGCCGCTGTCCGGAGCGCCGATGCCGGACGCGCACTGGGTCGCACCCGGGCCGGATGGCGAGTACTACTACAACAACGAGTTCAAGGGCTTCGAGAACGTCCCCACCCCCACCCAGGCCGACCTGGACGCGGCCGGGTCCAGCCGGGCGGAGATCGATACCTGGGACGCCAAGTACGCCAAGTCCCACAACATCGATGACATGAAGAACGCGATCTATGCGCGTTACAACCGTCACAAGAAGACGTCGGGAAGCCCCAAGCCCTTCCGGGACTGGGTTCCCCGCTACTTGATCAACGGACAGGCGAACAGTTCCAAGGGGGGTGTCTTCGAGAGGAAGACGGTCCAGGACTTCAACCTGATCGGCCCGGACTGGTTGTGCGAAGTCACGATCGAGATCCGTGACAAGGACGACAAGCTCATCGCTTCCCGCCGCTACGACGCCTACAACCAGCGCAACGGCGAACTCGGCGAGTTCAAGTCGAACGGCAAGTACAAGCCGAACCAGTACAAGGCCGACCAGATCATCCTTCGTCACCAGGACGACAAGTACGACTTCACCAAGTCGCGGATGTCGATGTTCGCCGGCGAGAAGGCCTCCGATACCACTGTCAAGCGGTACAAGAGCCTCAACAATGCGCTGAAGAGCGAGCGGAGCACCTTCCGCAACCAGGTGCGTATCGTGGAAAAGCGCGCCACCGCGCGCGCCCTGTGGCCGCAGACGAAGTGGACCAAGACCTACCCGGTCTTCAACCCGCGCCCCAACAGCGGCACCCAGGGACCGATCAACGACATCGCTTGGGAGTCCGGGCGCACCCCAGCCGAGGGCCAGCGCATCCAGAAGGACTTCAACAAGATCAACACCCGTAGCGCGCTCGGCCGCGGTCCGGGTGGCGTCGACTTCTCCACCCTCCAGCTTCAGTACGTCGGGAACCCGGTCAAGGGGAAGGCTCTCGACTACTCCTTCAAGGCCGCCTTCACGCCCGACGAGGACACCAATCCGGGCTGGGGTGGGAAGGCCAATCTTCAGCTCGCGAGCGATTCCATGTTCACGTGGCTGGCGCTGACGCCGGACAAGTTCTGGGTCAACCTGAACCCCGACCAGCCCGACAAGATCATGGACTCCACGTTCGCCTCCACCGATGCGGGCCGCATCCTGCTGGAAGCCGACCTGGCCATGAAGGCTGACTTCGCCCACCAGATGAACCCCAACAAGAACCCGGCGGCGAAGAACTTCTGGGACGGAGAGGTCAAGGACAAGGACGGTATCCCCTGCTTCCCCGAGGTGCGGCTGTGGATCGAGCCCGAGCCGGCGAAGGTGCGTGAGCAGGACGGCGGGATCTACATCCTGGACGCCCCGTTGAAGGTGTCCACCGAGTGGATGGACATGGCTTGGCACGCGCCGGGTGCCCGTACCTGCACCTTCACCGATGCCCAGAAGCGCCAGTCGGAGCGTCTGCTGCGCCAGTACGTCATGCCGGGCGTGGACAAGGCCGTCAACACCGGCGACGCCTACAAGGACCTGCGCCGCACTTACGCTTCCCGGGTCGCGGCCGAGTGGATCCGTCAGCAGGACGCGAAGAAGCCGACCGACTTCCACCCCATCATCAACTCCAACAACGTCAAGCGCTGGCCGCTGCGCGCTCCCAACGCGACGTGGACCAAGCAGTCCGTCTATGACCGGTATATGAAGTCCCTGCGCGAGGGCATCGAGTGGTTCAAGCTCGAATACGGTGGCCAGGCCTACAACCAGGGTGTGGGCGGCGTCGACTTCTCCAAGGCGCCCAAGCGGAACGTGACCCGCGTCGAGTTCACCACCCAGCACCGCACGCTTCCCCGCACCACCAAGGACTCCGTACGGTCACAGACCTCCGCCCGCGACTCCGACACCACCTACCTCGGCGGGGGCGGCAGCATTGACACCAGCGGCGGAGGAGGCACGCCCACCCCGACTCCGACCCGCGCCGGCGGCGGGGGCAAGCCCAGCCCGCAGCCGACCGGCACGTCCACCCCGGCACCGCAGCCCACGGCGACCCTGAGCCCCACCGGCGCGCCGAAGCCGCCGAAGGACGATGACGGCGGCGGCCTCGCCAACACCGGTACTCAGGTGCTCACCGTCGCCGGGATCGCCGCTGCGCTCCTCGCGGCCGGGGCAGCTCTCGTCTGGTGGCGCCGACGCCACACCACCGACAGCTGACCCGACCGTCTGACGGCACACCACGCGGCCCCCGCCTCCTCTCCCGACCGGAGAGAAGAGACGGGGGCCGCTCGCGTGTATGGCAAGCCAGTGTACGGGGCATCATGTGGCGTCAGCACTCAACAGGCAACGGGGCGGACAGAGTTGACCGGCAATAACCGAAGATGCCTCCTCTTCAAAAGCGCGGCCGTCGCCTGCGCCACCGTGCTCGCCACACTCACCGTGCAGGCACTCCCGGCCTCCGCCGACGACGACCCGCCCGTCTGCGGCCACCAGGTCGTCGGCGACATCCGCGCCAAGCACAACGAGCTGGGAGGCGAAGGCGGCATCCTTGGGCTGCCCCACGTCCGACGAGCTGATCACCCCGGACGCCCGCGGCCGGTACAACACCTTCGACGGCGGCTCGATCTACTGGACCGCCACCACCGGCGCCCACCCCGTCTGGGGCGCCATCCGCGACAAGTGGTGGCGATCGGCTGGGAAGCCGGCAAGCTCGGCTACCCCGTCAGCGACGAGCTGGCCAACCCCGACGGGCAGGGCAGGCGCCAGCAGTTCGAGGGCGGCACCAAGTACTGGCAGCCAGGGCTCATCCATGTACAAGCAGCTCGCCTGCCACTCCCGCTACGCCTACCAGTGGCCCGACGGCAACCACGTCACCGGCGACAGCTGGGACCTCGAATCCTGGCGCCCCGACGTGTCCTGGGACTACGCCATGAACCCCATCCCCGTCGCCTTCCACCAGTGCAACTGGACCTAAGGGCTCGCAGAAGAACAACATGCGGGCGCGCGTCGCGCTGACCTGCGATGTCAAGTCCCAAGACCAACAAGTTAATTCCCTGCGAGCCCTA
>NZ_JBEXYL010000216.1:0-5623 GCF_040630895.1 Streptomyces sp. NPDC005728 | reverse complement strand
CCCGCCACCACGTCGGGGACGAGCCCTTCGCCGTCCTGCTCGGCGGCCGGGCTCCAGGCCATCTACCTGTCCGGCTGGCAGGTCGCCGCCGACGCCAACCAGGCCGGGCACACCTACCCCGACCAGAGCCTGTACCCCGCCAACTCGGTTCCGCAGGTGGTCCGTCGGATCAACAACGCGCTGCTGCGCGCCGACCAGATCGCCACCGCCGAGAACGCCGGCGACACGACCGACTGGCTCGCCCCGATCGTCGCCGACGCGGAGGCCGGCTTCGGCGGCCCGCTGAACGCCTTCGAGCTGACCAAGGGGATGATCGCGGCGGGCGCGGCCGGCATCCACTACGAGGATCAGCTCGCCTCTGAGAAGAAGTGCGGCCACCTCGGCGGCAAGGTCCTGGTGCCGACCTCGCAGCACATCCGCACCCTGAACGCGGCCCGGCTCGCCGCCGACATCGCCGACACGCCCACCGTCATCATCGCCCGTACCGACGCCCTCGCCGCCAACCTGCTGACCAGCGACGTCGACGAGCGCGACGCCGAGTTCGTCACCGGCGAGCGCACCGCCGAGGGCTTCTACCGGGTGCGGGGCGGCATGGCCCCGGTCATCGCCCGCGGCCTGGCCTACGCCCCGTACGCCGACCTGATCTGGGTCGAGACCGGTACGCCCGACCTGGCTCAGGCCCGCGAGTTCGCCGAGGCGATCCACGCGCAGTACCCGGACCAGATGCTCGCCTACAACTGCTCGCCGTCCTTCAACTGGAAGGCGGCGCTGGACGACGACCAGATCGCCAAGTTCCAGCGTGAACTCGGGGCGATGGGCTACAAGTTCCAATTCATCACGCTGGCCGGTTTCCACTCCCTCAACCACGGCATGTTCGACCTCGCCCGCGGCTACGCCGAGCACGGCATGACCGCCTACGTCGACCTGCAGGAGAAGGAGTTCGCCGCGCAGGCCCACGGCTTCACGGCCGTCAAGCACCAGCGGGAGGTCGGCACCGGCTACTTCGACCTCGTCTCCACCGCCGTCAACCCCGCCTCCTCCACCACCGCGCTGGCCGGCTCCACCGAGGAAGAGCAGTTCCACTAGGCCACCAGGCCACACTGACCGAGCGGAGGGGCCGGGCGACCGTCCCCGTCCCCCCTCCGCTCCCACCGCTCAGGAGAAGCCGATGTCCACCACCGCACTGACTCACCATGTCCGCGTCCTCGCCGCCGCCGGCCACCGGCACGACGAGATCCTCACGCCCGCCGCTCTGGACTTCGTCGGCCGGCTGGCCGCCGCTTTCGGGGAGCGTCGCCGGGAACTCCTCAAGGAGCGCCGCCGGCAGGTCCTGCGACTGGCATCGGGCTCCCCGCTCGACTTCCCCATGGTGACCTCCGCCGTGCGCTCCGACCTGTCCTGGCGCGTCGCACCGCCCGCCCCGGGCCTGACCGACCGCCGCGTGGAGATCACCGGCCCGCCGGACCGCCGTATGACGGTCAACGCCCTCAACTCCGGTGCCCGGGTGTGGATGGCCGACTTCGAGGACGCCACCGCCCCTCTCTGGGACAACGTGATCGGCGGGCAGCTCAACCTGCTCGACGCCATCGAGCGGCGCATCGACTTCACGACCGACGAGGGCAAGGAGTACCGCCTCGCGGACCGGGAAAAGCTCGCCACCATCATGGTCCGCCCGCGCGGCTGGCACCTGGACGAGGAGCACCTGGAGTTCGACGGCCGTCCGGTGCCCGCCGCGCTCGTCGACTTCGGCCTGTACTTCTTCCACTGCGCGCAGCGTCAGATCGACGCCGGGTACGGCCCGTACTTCTACCTCCCGAAGCTGGAGAACCGCTACGAGGCCCGCCTGTGGAACGACGTCTTCGTCACCGCCCAGGAACTCCTCGGCATCCCCCGGGGCACGATCCGCGCCACCGTGCTCATCGAGACGATCACCGCCGCGTTCGAGATGGAGGAGATCCTCTACGAGCTGCGCGAGCACAGCGCCGGTCTCAACGCAGGCCGCTGGGACTACCTGTTCAGCCTCATCAAGACCTTCGGCCACCGTACCGACTTCCTGCTGCCCGACCGTGCCAAGGTCACGATGACCGCCCCCTTCATGCGCGCCTACACCGAACTGCTCGTGCGCACCTGCCACCGGCGCGACGCCCACGCCATCGGCGGCATGGCCGCACAGGTGCCCGGCAAGGACCCGGCGGCGAACGAGGCCTCGCTCGCCAAGGTCCGGCTGGACAAGGAACGGGAGGCCGAAGACGGGTTCGACGGCTCCTGGGTCGCCCACCCCGGCCTCGTCCCCGTCTGCAGCGAGGTCTTCGACAGCGTTCTCGGCGAACGGCCGCACCAGCTCGACCGCACCCGGGACGACGTGGAGGTGACGGCGGCGGACCTGCTGTCGGTGCGACGGATCAGCGGGCCGCCGTCCCCCGAGGGCGTGCGCACCAACATCGCCGTCGCGCTGCGCTACTTCGCCGCCTGGTTGCGCGGGCAGGGCGCGGTCGCCCTTTACGGCCTCATGGAGGACGCGGCCACCGCCGAGATCGCCCGCGTCCAGGTCTGGCAGTGGCTGCGGCACCGGGTGATCGACCGCGAGACGGTCCTGCGGCTGCTCGACGACGAGGTCGTCGCACTCGGCGCCGAGTACCCGTGGGCGCCGGTCGACGAGATCCGAGACCTCTTCGAACGGACCGCGCTGACGGGCGAGTTGCCGCAGTTCTTCACCCCGGACGCCTACACCCGGCACCTCGTGCGGCGGTCGGAGGCGGGGGCATGAGCCGTGACATCCGGCGGGTCGGCGTAGTCGGCGGCGGTCAGATGGGCGCCGGAATCGCCGAGGTGTGCGCGCGGGCCGGCCTGGACACCGTGGTCTGCGAGGTGGACGCCGTCGCGGCCCGCGCCGCCCGGGACCGAGTGGCGGCATCGCTGGAGCGCGCGGTACGACGGGGCAAGCTGGAACAGGCCGCCGCGCGGGACGCGTTCGCCCGCATGGTGTTCACCGGCAGCCTGGAGGACCTGGCCGACCGCCAACTCGTCGTCGAGGCCGTCGTGGAGAACCCGGACGCCAAGACCGAGGTGTTCGCCGCCCTCGACAAGATCGTCGAGGACCCGGAAGCCGTGCTGACCACCAACACCTCCTCCCTTCCGGTGATGCGCCTCGGCATGTCGACCGGCCGCGCCGACCGGGTCGTGGGACTGCACTTCTTCAACCCGGTCCCTGTGCTGCCCCTGGTGGAGGTCGTGACGTCCCTGCACACGTCGCCGTCGACGATCACCGCCGTCGAGGACTTCGCGACCCGGACGCTGGGCAAAACAGTGATCCACTCCCACGACCGGGCGGGCTTTGTCGTCAACGCCCTGCTGATCCCGTATCTCCTCTCGGCAGTCCGCATGGCCGAGTCCGGATTCGCCTCGGCCGCCGATATCGACACCGGGATGGAACTCGGCTGCGCCCACCCCATGGGCCCGCTGAAACTCGCCGACCTGATCGGCCTGGACACCGTCGCTTCGATCGCGGAGTCGCTCTACGACGAGTTCAAGGAACCCCTGTACGCCCCTCCCCCGCTGCTCCAGCGGATGGTGGAGGCGGGACTGCTCGGGCGCAAGGCCGGACGGGGGTTCCACACCTACGACCAGGGCTGAGGACCTGGTACAGCGCGGGCTGAGGGGCCCGCACCCGCCGCCGGGGTGAGGGTCCCGGACGGCGTCACAGGGGAAGGGCGGGAAGCGCATGTGCGGCGCTTCCCGCCCTGTCGCGTGCCCGGGCCACCGGGTGTCCCACCTCACCATCCGGATGACGGATGTCCTGCACCCCTCCGAGGCGCCACCCCGTAAGCTGATCCGTGCAGCTGGTTCGTCCCGTCCGCCAGGCGGGATGTCGTAAGAGGGAACCCGGTGGGAATCCGGGACTGCCCCGCAGCGGTGAGCGGGAACGACCGCCGTCATTCGCACTGGGCCCGAGGTACCGGGCTTGGGAAGCGACGGCCAGTAGGTGTCTCGTACGACGAGACGTGCCCGCGAGTCCGAAGACCTGCCACCTGCCCGCGTGCGAACCACTCGTGCGCGGACATCCCGGTGACCTCGAGGGCGGGTCGGCGTACACACCGAACGGACGGCTCCTGGCCGCTGCCGTCCGGTGCGTCAACCCTTCGCGCTCTCGTCCCGTCCCCGGGATCTCAGGGATTCATCTCGCGAAGGAGATCTCCGTGACCACCAAGTCCGCAGCCGCGGCAGCACGGGCCACCTTGTACGGCTACCCTCGCCAGGGCCCGAACCGGGAACTGAAGAAGGCGATCGAGGGTTACTGGAAGGGCCGCGTGAGCGCCGACGCCCTCCGCTCCACCGCCGCCGAACTGCGCGCCGCCAACTGGCAGCAGCTCGCCGATGCCGGCATCCACGAGGTGCCGACCGGTGACTTCTCCTCCTACGACCACGTCCTGGACACCACCGTCGCTCTCGGCGCGGTCCCCGACCGCCACCGCGCCGCCGTCGAGGCCGACGCCCTGGCCGGCTACTTCGCCATGGCCCGCGGCACCCAGGACGTCGCGCCGCTGGAGATGACCAAGTGGTTCGACACCAACTACCACTATCTGGTGCCCGAGCTGGGCCCCGACACCGTCTTCACCGCCGACTCCGGCAAGCAGGTCACGGAGCTGAAGGAGGCCCTCGCCCTGGGCCTGACCGCCCGTCCCGTCCTGGTCGGCCCCGTCACGTACCTGCTGCTCGCCAAGCCCGCACCCGGCGTGGCCGCGGACTTCGACCCGCTCACTCTCCTGGACCGCCTGCTGCCGGTGTACGCGGAGATCCTGGCCGACCTGCGCGCAGCCGGCGCGGAGTGGATCCAGCTGGACGAGCCAGCCCTCGTCCAGGACCGCACCCCGGCCGAGCTGAACGCCGCCGAGCGCGCCTACCGCGGCCTCGGTGCCCTCACCGACCGGCCCAAGCTGCTCGTCGCCTCGTACTTCGACCGGCTCGGCGAGGCCCTGCCCGTGCTGGCCAAGGCGCCGATCGAGGGCCTCGCCATCGACTTCACCGAGTCCGCGGCCGGCAATCTGGAGGCCCTGGCCGCCGTCGGCGGACTGCCCGGCAAGCGCCTGGTCGCCGGTGTCGTCAACGGCCGCAACATCTGGGTCAACGACCTGTCGGCGTCGCTCGCCACTCTCGGCACCCTGCTGGGCCTGGCCGACCGGGTCGACGTCGCGGCCTCCTGCTCCCTCCTGCACGTCCCCCTCGACGCCTCGGCGGAGCGGGACATCGAGCCGCAGATCCTGCGCTGGCTGGCCTTCGCGCAGCAGAAGACGCGGGAGATCGTCACCCTCGCCAAGGGCCTCGCCCAGGGCACCGACACGATCACCGCCGAACTCGCCGCCAACCGCGCCGACCTGGCCTCCCGCGCCGGCTCCCCCATCACCCACGACCCGGCCGTGCGATCCCGCGCCGCCGCCGTCACCCAGGCCGACACGCGCCGGTCCCAGCCCTATGCCGAGCGGACCGCCGCCCAACGCGCCCACCTCGGCCTGCCGCTGCTGCCGACCACCACCATCGGCTCCTTCCCGCAGACCGGCGAACTGCGCACCGCACGCGCCGACCTGCGCGCCGGCCGGATCGACGCCGCCGGTTACGAGGAGCGCAT
>NZ_JBEXYL010000215.1:0-5679 GCF_040630895.1 Streptomyces sp. NPDC005728 | reverse complement strand
ACGATGTCCGACAGCGGCGCCGACTTGTGCTGGGCCACCGGAACGTCCGTCGGGCGTGCGGTGGCGCGGGTGACGTCGCCGGTGACCGTGACGCCCTGGGCGGCGAGTTGCTTGGCGAAGACCTGCCCGGCGTCGATCGAGGTGTCCTGAGACCAGGGCGGTAAACCGTGCCGTCCTGTGCTTGTGGGACGGGCCGCCATGCCGGGAAGCCATGACCAGGGTCGTGTGGGCGATGCAGCCGCCGTCAGAGGGTCAGCGTTCGGCCGTCGTCGAGAAAGTGTGGGCGCCGATTGAAGCAGCCCGTGCGGCGAACGGCCAGTGCCGGCCCGTCGCGGCAAGCGCTCTGACGTTGCTGTGCCGGGCGGGCAGAGGTGATGGGCTGCCTTCGCCATTGACCAGCGAGCAGAGCATCCCCCCTTCCCTCTTCTTGCGGGCGACACGCCTGCATCCCAACCCCGTGCGCCGGTGCGGAGATGACACCGTGAATACATATGAAAAATACCGAGAGCAGGCAAAAGGTAAATTCGGTGCGCTGGAGGCTGATGCTGGCCAGCGCCACCATGCTGTTCCTCGAGCTGGCCCTGATCAGATGGGCGGGCGCCAACGTCGTCCACCTCAGCTACTTCTCGAACTTCATCCTGCTGGGGTCTTTCCTGGGCATTGGCGTCGGGTTCCTGATCCCCGCCACGCGTGGGCAGTGGATCAAACGCTGGGCACCGGTCCCGCTCGCCCTGCTCGTCATCGGGATCCTCGCCTATCCGGTGCAGGTGCGGCAGAGCAGCGGCCAGGTCCTCTACTTCACCACCGTGAAAGCCACCGGGCTGCCCGCGTGGGTGACACTGCCGGCGATCTTCCTGCTCACCGCGGTAATCATGGCAGCCATCGGCAAGATCACCGCCGATCTCTTCCGGCAACTCCCCTCCCTGGACGCCTATCGCTACGATCTGCTCGGCAGCCTCACAGGCTCAGCATCCTTCGCTCTGGTGTCCTGGCTTGGCGCTCCGTCGGTCGCATGGGGCGTCATCGCCACCGCAGCCCTGCTGCTCCTCGGCGGACGGCGCAACATCTTGCGGTACGGCATCCCCCTCACCGCGATGGTCGCCGCCCTGCTGGCGGAGACGACGACCACCGGCATCTCCTGGTCGCCCTACTACAAGATCCAGCTCACGCCCTTGTCGACCCACCCTCCGGAGTACCGGATCTCCGCCAACGGTGTCCCCCACCAGAACATTGCGCCGCTCAGCGTGCTCCTACAACAGGACTCGCCCTACCGGCAGGCGTACGACCAAACGCCCCGCAACCGACACACACGCATCCTGGTCATCGGGGCCGGCAACGGCAACGACGTCGCCGTCGCACTGGCGCAGGGAGCCGAGCGCGTGGACGCGGTCGAGATCGATCCCCGGCTGCAGCAGATCGGCGCACAGCTCCACCCTTCGAAGCCGTACGAGGACCCCCGGGTGCACGTCCACATCAACGACGGACGCGCCTTCCTGGAGCGGACCAACACAAAGTACGACCTCGTGGTCCTGGCGCTGCCGGACTCGCTGACCCTGGTGGCCGGCGCCAGCAACCTACGCCTGGAAAGCTATCTGTTCACCAAACAGGCATTCGAGGCCGCACATGCACACCTGGCGCCACACGGCGCGTTCGCCATGTACAACTACTATCGCCAGAGCTGGCTTGTCGACCGGTTCGCCAGCTCACTCGAGGACGTGTACGGCCACGCCCCGTGCATGACCACGTTCGCCCAGAACGCGGCCGTGCTGGTAACCGGCATGACACCAGGCGACCAGTCGTGCAAGCGCATCTGGCAGCCCAGCGGCCCCATCCCGGCGGCCGCGAACGACGACCGCCCCTTCCCGTACCTGCTCCACCGCAGCATCCCCACGCTCTACCTGGGCGTGCTGGGCGCGATTCTGCTCGTGACGCTACTCGCGGTCCGCCTGGCCGGGGTCCGCATCCGAAGCACGGTCCCCTACACCGACATGTTCCTGATGGGGGCGGCCTTCATGCTGCTCGAAACGAAGAACGTGATCGGCTTCGCGCTCTACTTCGGTACGACCTGGCTGGTCAACGCCCTGGTCTTCATCGGTGTCCTGCTCGCCGTCCTCGCGGCGGTCGAGGTCCGGCGTCGGCTACGACAGGTCAACCAGCCCCTGCTACAGCTCCTGCTCTTCGGCACCCTCGCCGTGGCCTGGCTCGTCCCTGCACACGCTGTCCTCTCCCTGCCCTTCCCCGGGCGGCTCGCCGCCGCCGTCACCCTGGCCTTTGCCCCCATCTTCTGCGCCAACCTCATCTTCTCCGACCGCCTCGCCCTCGCGCCGGACCCGACATCGGCGTTCGGCGCGAATCTGCTGGGCGCGTTGACCGGGGGCGCGCTCGAGTACCTGGCGCTGGTGACGGGCTATCAGGCGCTCCTGCTGGTGGTCGCCCTGTTGTATCTGGCAGCGTGCGTCATCATGCGGTTCGCCGGGCGCCGGCCGGCGACACAGTCACCGGTGCCGCACGAAACGAGAGCTTCCGTGCAGTGACCAACCGCCGCCTCACGACTTCTGCCGAGCTCGTACTTGGTAAGACGGTAGGCGAAACCGAAGGTCGGCTTCTTGATCTTGCGCGGTAAGAATCTGGGTGGTCCCAGCAGCAGACACAGCCGTACACCTGGTCGCTGCTCCTACCCGAGCAACAGGAGCGGCTGACCACGCTGGGCATCAAGCCGCTTGAGGCGCCATCTCCCGCCCCTTCGGCCCAGCGTTCCGTTCGAGCACGGGGGCAGCTTCCGCCGGCGTCGTCGAGCCGTCGCTCCTCGCTGTGTCTGTACTTCGGCAACGGCACCTGTCTCAAGGCCTCGCGCTCTGGCCTACGCCAGTCCGCAGCGGCACGCACGTGCTGGAGCCGCCGCTTCGGATCACCTGCTCACACAGAACACGGCCGGATGGGCGCGGCTGTGCCATCTGGTGTCCGCCGCCCGCGCCGAGACCGACGGCGTCCTGCCCGTCGTCTCATGGGAAGTACTGCGCGCGTACGCCGAACGCAACCTGGTCGCGCTGCTCGGTCCCATGTCCGAGCCGGTGCAGGCCCTCTCCGCAAGGCGCCCCGATCTCGCCGAGCTGCTGGCGCCGTGGCGTGAACTGGGCTCGCGGCGCCGAGTACTTCGGCGGGCCGGACGTGTTGGACGCGCACGACACCGGGGCCGACTGGGAGCTGATCGCGTACGGCCGCAACCGGCTACTGATTCGCGAGGGGGCGGCCCAGGAGTCGAGACGTCAAGCACCGCTCGGCGGCATACCGGCCCGGCCAGCGACGGCCACCAGACGACGCCTGCTGCCTGCCAGTACTTTCGTCACCGAGTCTCCGCGCCGGAGAAGGATGCGCCGAACGATCGTCACCCGTGCCATGAGTACCGAACGGTGAACGTGAGTGGCCGACCAGACAGGAGCAGTACACACGCATGAGCTCATCTTCGCGGAGACTACGACGCCGGGGCCGTCCACTCCTCATCACCCTGCTCGTGATATGCCTCGCCGGGGGAGCGGCAACCGCTGCCCTCGCCATCGTCGGCGGCCAGAACGCATCACAGGAATACTCGTTCATGGGATCCCTGCAATCAGCTTATTACGGCACGGATCACAAGTGCGGAGCGGTGCTCATCGACTCCACGACCATGCTGACCGCCGAACACTGCGTCACGTCTTTGAGTGGGTCGCTGTCGGTGCGCATCGGCTCGAACAGCTCCTCCACCGGCGGAGAGCTTGCGAAGGTCGCAAAAGCGCTCCCGTTCGATAATTTGCGCGACATCGATGGTTCCGACATTGCATTGCTGAAGCTGGCCCAGCCGGTGAAGGCGGCGCCAGTCCGGATCGCCGACTCCAGTACACCGCCCGGCACGCCGGTCCGCCTGCTCGGGTGGGGAGAAGACTGCACCCACGGAGGGTGCCCGACTCCGGACGGTCTGAAGGAGCTCGACACAACAGTGAGCAGCGACTCGAGCTGCGATGAAGCCGGCGCGTTCCTCCCGACCCATGAACTGTGTATCAACAGCACCCCGTCCGACACCGCCTGCAGAGGCGACTCCGGGGGACCCTCCCTCTACAAGGACAACGTCGAGCTGCACCAGGAAGGGGGCGAATGGGTCTTGGCCGGCCTCGCCAGCCGGCCGGCTAGCGCGTGGGCCTGCGGAGAGGACGACACGGTCTTTACGGACGTCAGTGCCTTCCGCAAATGGATCGATGACAGCTCAGACGGTACTCCGCAAAGCTGCGACTTCTTTGGCCCTGGCTTCGGCTCCAGCCTCGCACCCAGGCCGGAATGCGACACCCCGACGGAGACCACCCCTTCGGGCACACCTGACGACACCAAGGTGTCCGACGAGACCGACATGCAGGACAGCGACGATTCTTCTCAAGACCCCACGGAAGACACGAACCTCCCATTCTACCTCAACGCGCCCGATACCCCAGACAGCACCCCCACCAAAGAACCCTTCGACGAGCCTGACGAGCACGACAGCGGCGAGTTTGCTGAGGCTCCCCAGGCAGGCGACAACCCTCCGCCTGACGGCATCAAGTCCCTCAACGGTCCCTGAAGTTCCCCCAAGGCCGGGTAGTTAACGTATTCGCGCTGGTGGCAAGGCTGATCGCGGTGTGAACGTGTGGCGGCGAAACGCCAGCAACGGAGCTCCTGTTAGCAGGTAGTCCGCCAAGACTTCCCGTTGCGATGGAGCTCCGTTGCCTGTGCGTCATTGTGCCCCGCCGTCCGCGCTGATGACCGTCTCGCGTGAGTTCACGGTGGCCGGAGGCCGCTTTGCTCCAGGCCATCTGGGTGAGTTGACCCCTCTCGTGCCATTCGAGCTGGTCGACGAAGTGCTGGCCGAGACGCGGGGTGCGCAGCGCCGCCTGCACCCTCCAGCAGGGTCGGCTCCTGCGCTCACAAGACCCCGAGGGGGTCGAGCAGGAAATGTGGACCCTGCTGACGCTCTACCAAGTGCTGCGGACGGCGATGGTCGATGCCGCCGAATCGAGGCCGGGCACCGACCCCGATCGGTGCGGCTTCACGATCGCTCTGCAGACCGCTCATGACCTGGTCGTCCAAGCCGCCAGCATCACCACACAACCTGGTCGGGTCGGCGTCATAGGCCAGCGCGTCCTGGCCGGTCTGCTCCCGCCGAGGCGGCCGCGGGTGAGCACTCGCAAGGTGAAATCGCCGATATCCCGATACAACGAACGTCTCGAGGACGGTCGCCCCGACACCAGCAGACAGGTCACCGAACTCGCCATCACCATCGTCGAACCCGAGCCCGATCTGCCCACCGCCTCGCACAACGACCGCCACACCCCACCGGCCGACCGCCGCCGGCAACGCGTCCTGGACCTCCTCCACGCCGACCCCGAACGCCACTGGCACACCCGCGACCTCGCCCGACATGTCGGCGACATCGCTCTGGGCACCATGTATCGCCAGCTCGACCGCTGGGCTGGCCAAGGACTCATCGACAAGACCGGACCCGCTACCTACGCCAGCCCGACACACCCCTCAACCCCCTTGCCACCAGCGCGAATACGTTAACTACCCGGCCTGGAGGGACGGTCCTCTAATCGTCTGGACCGCTCCCGCACCTGGCAGCGCAGGATCTCCTGGATCCGCCGGTCAAGGCCGTCCTGGCGCCACAGAGTGAAGTAG
>NZ_JBEXYL010000214.1:0-5922 GCF_040630895.1 Streptomyces sp. NPDC005728 | reverse complement strand
CCTCGGCCCGCTGGGAGCCGATCTGCCGGGCCCCGAGCCGGAGCACCTCGGGGGCCACCCAGGTCGGGGTTTCCGGCCGGCCGACGCGACAACGGCAGACGCCGGAAGCGCCGCAAGGGGGCCGATCGGCCCTGGCGCCGGGCGTGGCGGAGGGCGATGATCGGCCTCGTGGACAGCGCGCAGTCTGTCCCCACCGGGGAACGAGAGGTCGCCATGACCGAGACACGCACCTTCACGGAGCTGGACCCGATCCGGGTGTTCCTGCTCGACGACCACGAGGTCGTGCGCCGCGGCCTGGCCGATCTGCTCGGCGCGGAGCCGGACATCAGGGTGGTCGGCGACGCGGACACCGCCCACCAGGCACTCGCCCGCGGACCGGCCCTGCGCCCGCACGTCGCTGTGCTCGACGTGCGCCTCCCCGACGGCGACGGCATCTCGGTCTGCCGGGAACTGCGCGACCAGATGCCGGAGTTGGCGTGTCTGATGCTGACCTCGTTCGACGACGATGACGCCCTGCTGGACGCGATCATGGCCGGTGCCTCCGGCTATGTGCTGAAGCAGATCAAGGGCTCGGACCTGGTGTCGGCGGTCCGCACGGTCGCCTCGGGGCAGTCGATGCTGGACCCGGCGACCACGGCCCGCCTCCTGCGTTCCCTGCGGCACGAGCCCGCTCCGGCACCGTCGCTGCCGCCGGAGCTGGCGGGCCTGTCCGCGCGCGAACGGGACATCCTGGGCCTGATCGGCGACGGCCTGACCAACCGCGAGATCGGCAGGAAGCTGTACCTGTCGGAGAAGACCGTCAAGAACCACATCTCCCGGCTGCTGGCCAAACTGGGCGTGCAGCGCCGGGTCCAGGCAGCGGTCCTCGCCTCCCACCTGGACCCACACGACTCCGGGGAGCATCAGCATCGACCGGGTGGTCCGTGACCCCGGATCAGGCCGCCCCGGGACGCACGATCACCACCGGGCAGCCGGCATGCTGCGTCACGTGCTGGCTGACGGAGCCGAGCAGGGCGCGCGCGAATCCACCGCGCCCGCGGCTGCCGACGACCAGGATCTCCGCTCCCTCCGCGGCTCTGAGCAGGACGTCGGCAGGATTGCCCTCCACGACCAGCGACCGTACCGAGCCGGCCGCCTCCGCACCGAGGACCTCGGACAGTTCCCGCGCCATCCGCTCCCGGGCGTCCGCCTCGTCGACGTCCATGTCCACCGCGGGCCCCGACCAGCCGTACAGGCCCGGCAGCTCCCAGGCAGAGACCGCGTCCACGGTGCCGCCGAGCAGCGCGGCGTAGCGCACGGCCCAGCGCAGGGCCGCGTACGAGGTCTGTGACCCGTCGACGCCCACCACGACCCGGGGCCGGGAAACCTCCGTGTCCATGCGTGCCACCTCTCGTCTCGCGGCCGGGACACCGGTCCCGCCGTTCGGTCCCCCTTGCCACGCTGCGGGAGGCGGCGCCGTACCGCCACAGCAGAGCATCCGGCGGCATGACGTCTCAGGGCAGCAGCCGCTGTTCCTTCGCCACGGCCACGGCGCCCGCACGGGTGTCCACGCCGAGTTTGTCGTAGATGCGCCGTAGATGCGTCTTGACCGTGGCCTCGCTGATGTACAGGGCGCGGGCGATGGCGTGGTTGGGCAGGCCTTGGGCGAGGTGGGCGAGGATGTCGCGTTCACGCGGGGTGAGGGCGGGGCGAGGGTTGCGCAGGCGGGACATGACGCGGTCCGCGATCGGCGGGGAGAGGGCGGGGCGGCCCTGGGCGGAGGCGTGGATCGCGGTGAAGAGGTCCTCGGCGCGCTCGGCCTTCAGCAGGTAGCCGGTGGCTCCGGCCTCGACGGCGCGGGTGACGTCGGCGTCGGTGTCGTAGGTGGTCAGGACCAGGACGTGCGGCGCGGGCGTGAGGGCGCGCAGCCGACGAGTCGTCTCCACGCCGTCCATGCCGCTGCCCAGTTGCAGGTCCATCAGGACGACGTCCGGAGTCGACCTGCGGGCGAGCGCCAGTGCCTCCTCGCCGCTGCCGGCCTCGCCGACGACCTCTATGTCGGGGGCGCTGTGCAGGAGCGCCAGCAGGCCGGCGCGTACGACGGCGTGGTCGTCGCAGACGAGGATGCGGACGGGGGGCCGGTGGGCCGTCTCGGGTGTGCCGGTCATCTGGGCTCCAGCGGGATCGAGGCCGACAGGGCCGTGCCCTCGCCCGGGGCCGACTCGACGGTCAGGGTGCCGCCCAGCTGGCGCAGGCGGGCGCGGATGGCGGCAAGGCCGTGGCCGCGTCCCTCGGCGGCCGGGGGCGCGGCGGTGTCGAAGCCGCGGCCGTCGTCCGTCACGTCCAGGACGATCTGGTCGTCCAGGCAGGTCAAGGTGAGGGTGGCGGTCGTGGCGGCCGCGTGTTCGCGGACGTTGGCGAGGGCGCCCTGGGCGATGCGCAGGAGGGCGGACTCCACGGGGGCGGGCAGCGCGGCGGGCGGGGTGCCCTCCGCGTGGACGCGGACGGCGAGCGTGGACGTCGTCTCCCGCTCGGCGACCGCTCGCACGGCCGCGAGCAGGCCGCCGCCCTCGGCCAGGTCGGCCGGGGTCAGGTCGTGGACGAAGCGGCGGGCCTCGACGAGGCTGCGCTCGGCGATCGACGCCGCCGTACGGACGTGGTCGCGGGCGGTGTCCGGGGCGGTGTCCCAGAGGCGGTCGGCGGCCTGCAGGAGCATCCGCTGGCTGGACAGGCCCTGGGCGAGCGTGTCGTGGATCTCCCCTGCCAGCCGCTCGCGTTCGGCGAGAGTGCCCTCGCGGCGCTCCGTGGCGGCGAGTTCGCGGCGGGTGCGGAGCAGGTCGGCGATCAGGGCGTCCCGGCGCGCGGACTGGCGCTGCATCACGACGTAGACGGTGGTGGCCACGGCGGCCACGGCCGGGGGTGCGAGCAGCACGTTGGGGTCGGGCCAGCCGGCGAGGCTCAGCTGGGCTGCCACGGCCAGCGCCGTCAGCAGCGCGACCAGTGGGATCGCGGCGCGCGCCGGGAGGGTGCTCAGGCCGGTGTAGAACAGGGGGACCGCGCACCAGGCGTAGCTCGGGGCGAGGACCACGAGGAGCGCCCAGGCCGCCACGACCAGGCCCAGCCAGGCCAGGCGGCGCGGGGTGGGGCGGGTACCGAGGGCGGGGCCGAGCACGTAGAGCACGGCCAGCAGGACGGTGAGGGCGATGATCCAGGGAGTGCGCGGGCCGTCGGCGTGCCGGGCCAGGTAGCGGGCGAGGGAAGCGGCCAGCAGCACGAAGAACGCCGTGTGCATGACGACGGTGAGGGCGCGGGTGTCGTCGCGTTCGGGCACGGCCACCGGTGACTCCTCCCTCGATCATCGTGCTGAGCTGGGCAAACACCTTCCATTGTTCCCTGACCCGGGGTCTTGGGGGTCATCCGATCGGATGACCCCCGTGACCACCGGTCCGTCGACGGGAAGGGCCCGGTTCCGGGCCGAGGATCGGTACCGGGAGCGACTCCGCCCCCGTATCCCCTTGCAGAGAGGTTCTTGGCCATGCCCGGTCGCAAGAAGCCGTCCCGCCGTACCCGCGTCCTCGTCGGCGGCGCGGTCCTCGCCGTCGCCGGTGCCGGTGTCGTCGGTACGGTCGCCGCCAGCGCCGCCGACTCCACGAGCGCCGCGCCCGCCGCCGTGGCCGCCCGGAGCGGCAACCTCACCGAGAGCACGCACCTCACCCTCGACGCGGCCACGAAGGCGGCGCAGGCGGCGGTGGACGCGGCCGAGAAGGACGGCCGGCAGGTGTCGGCGGCGGTCGTCGACCGCAACGGCAACACCCTGGTCACCCTGCGCGGCGACGGCGCGGGCCCGCAGTCGTACGAGTCCGCCGAGCGCAAGGCGTTCACCGCGGTGTCCTGGAACGCGCCCACGTCCGAGCTGGCCGGGCGCCTGGGGCAGGCGCCGAACCTGAAGGACATCCCGGGCACCCTGTTCCTCGCGGGCGGTGCCCCCGTCACCGCCAAGGGCGCCCCGGTCGCGGGCATCGGCGTCGCGGGCGCCCCGTCGGGCGACCTGGACGAGCGATACGCGCAGGCCGGGGCGGCGGCGCTGGGCCGCTGAGGCCCGGTACGGCACGGCGAAGGCGCCCGGTCGACCCGCGAGGGTCGGCCGGGCGCCTTCGTGTGGTTGGTTGGTCAGCCCTCGGCGGGTCGATCAGGCGAGATCGAACCGGTCGCTGTTCATGACCTTGGCGAACGCCGCGACGAAGTCCTTCACGAACTTCTCCTTCGCGTCGTCCGAGGCGTAGACCTCGGCGAGCGCGCGCAGCTCGGAGTTCGATCCGAAGACCAGGTCGGCACGGGTGCCGGTCCACTTCACCTGGCCCGTGGCTACGTCGCGGGCCTCGAACGTGGTCTGGTCCTCGGACGTCGACTTCCACGTCGTGCCCAGGTCGAGCAGGTTGGCGAAGAAGTCGTTCGTGAGCATGCCGGGCTTGTCGGTGAGGACACCGTGCTGCGAGCCCTGGTGGTTGGCGCCCAGGACACGCAGGCCGCCGACGAGGACGGTCGTCTCCGGAGCGCTCAGGCCCAGCAGGTTCGCCTTGTCGAGCAGCAGGTACTCGGCCGGCAGGCGGTTGCCCTTGCCGACGTAGTTGCGGAAGCCGTCCGCGATCGGCTCGAGCGCGGCGAAGGACTCCGCGTCGGTGTGCTCGTCGGTCGCGTCGACCCGACCCGGGGTGAAGGGCACCTCCACCTCGTGGCCGCCGTCCTTGGCGGCCTTCTCCACGGCCGCGACACCGCCGAGGACGACGAGGTCGGCCAGGGAGACCTTCTTGGCACCGGAGGAGGCGTTGAACTCCTGCTGGATGCCTTCGAGGACGCGCAGCACCTGGGCCAGATCGTCGGGGTTGTTGACCTCCCAGCCGCGCTGCGGCTGCAGGCGGATGCGGGCGCCGTTGGCACCGCCGCGCTTGTCGCTGCCGCGGAAGGTGGACGCGGACGCCCACGCGGTGCCGACCAGCTGGGACACGGTCAGGCCCGAGTCGAGCAGCTTGGCCTTCAGGGCCGTGATGTCCGCACCGTCGATGAGGTCGCCCGCACGCTCCGGCAGCGGGTCCTGCCACAGCAGCGTCTCCTGAGGGACCTCCGGGCCGAGGTACAGCGACTTCGGGCCCAGGTCGCGGTGGGTCAGCTTGTACCAGGCGCGGGCGAAGGCGTCGGCGAACTCCTCCGGGTTCTCGTAGAACCGGCGGGAGATCGGCTCGTAGATCGGGTCGAAGCGCAGCGACAGGTCGGTGGTGAGCATCGTCGGGCGCTGCTTCTTCGACGGGTCGAAGGCGTCCGGCACGATCTCCGGGGCGTCCTTCGCCACCCACTGGTTGGCGCCGGCCGGGCTCTGGGTGAGCTCGTACTCGTACTCGAAGAGGTTCTTGAAGAACCCGTTGCTCCACTGGGTCGGGGTGGTGGTCCAGGTGACCTCCAGGCCGGACGTGATGGCGTCCTTGCCGACACCCGTGCCGTACGTGCTCCTCCAGCCCAGGCCCTGCTGCTCCATCGGGGCGGCCTCGGGGTCGGCGCCGACGTTGTCCGCCGGGCCGGCGCCGTGGGTCTTGCCGAAGGTGTGGCCGCCGGCGATCAGGGCGACGGTCTCCTCGTCGTTCATCGCCATACGGCGGAACGTCTCACGGATGTCGCGGGCCGCGGCGATCGGGTCCGGGTTGCCGTTGGGGCCCTCCGGGTTGACGTAGATGAGGCCCATCTGGACCGCGCCGAGCGGGTTCTCCAGTTCGCGGTCACCGGTGTAGCGCTTGTCGTCCAGCCAGGTGGTCTCGGGACCCCAGTAGACGTCCTCCTCCGCCTCCCAGACGTCCTCACGGCCGGCGCCGAAGCCGAAGGTCTTGAAGCCCATCGTCTCCAGGGCGACGTTGCCGGTGAGGATCATGAGGTCGGCCCAGGAGATGCTCTGGC
>NZ_JBEXYL010000213.1:0-6372 GCF_040630895.1 Streptomyces sp. NPDC005728 | reverse complement strand
CGGATGCAGTACCGTCCCCGCCTCATCGAGGGCCTCATCGCCAAGACCGGACTGGACCTACAACCGCCGTAACCCCAGCCATTAAAGATCTCTAGTGGTCGTCTGGCGAAGAATTGGTAGGACTGACTTTCCCGCATCGGCCTGCAACCAAGTGGGGACGGCGAGCCGGGGTGGTCGTGGTTTAAAGAGCCCCAACATTATGGAAGTGGTGCTGGCTACCTCGTGGTGCAGCGCTCCCAGCGTCGCCGCCGGGCGCGGAAGATGAGCGCGTAGGTGATCACGGTGAGCGCGTACTCGATAGAGAGCAAGCCTGCCAGAATGGCGGGGGCTGCGAGTAGTAGGAGCGGCCAGCTCCACTTGGCGTCCGTGAGGAAGCGGACCAGCGCCGCAATACCGATTGGGAACAAGATGCCCCAGGCGGCGGTCATGAACGCAGAGCGCAAGGTGATACCCATAGCCCTTTTGGGGTTCTTCGTAACACGCCGCCACCACCACCAACGTGCTGGGGAGGAGACCAGGCGTGACAGACCCAGTTGGTTGAGCGAGGATAGCCACTGCCGTGGCGGGGTACTGAACGGTCTCAATCTCAGCCGACGGCCAAAGCTGCGCCAGAACATGACTTTTCCGGCTTCCGCAGGGGCACTTCGGGCGGAGGATCCCTTGCCAGACAGCATGCTCAGGGTCTTTTCGACAGTCCTGCCGAATGTGTACTGCCCCTCCGGAGTGTCGAGGTAGCGCTTGAAGAGTCTTGACTCGTTTGGTTCCGCCAGTTCCCTGAGGTTCTCCTCCATCTGCTCCTTGGAGATTTCGGCAAGGAGGATATTGCGATGGAGTCTGGTCTCGATACGCTGCCTATCCTGGTGATCGGGGATAAACAGACGCAGTAGGTGGTGGGAGGCGTCAAGCCTTCCCCATGTGAAGTCGGATGCGCGCCACTCGGGTTTGATGAATGCGCCGAAGTGGTTGAGACGGATGCCGTAAAGCTTACGGTCGCCGAGAGGGGCAAATTTGTCATGAGGGAAGAGCGGGCTTTCCTCGTCCGGACCGAGACGGAGGAACTCGAACTCCGGCGTGTGCTCAGCAAGTTCCTCTGGTGAGGCGCATGCCTGGGCTACCACTTCTGCGGCGAGACAGAAGCTCAGTGTCTCATTTGCCCGTTGCGTCTGCGTGCGCTGGTCTGTTGGGTCGACAGCGCGGGCTGCCTTGTTGTACTCCTTAACGGCCCTCTGAACTTGTTCCTGCAAGACTTTGGCGACCCCGAGACTCGTGTAGACGCTGTTCAGTATTTCGGTGGCCCCTTGTTCTGGATCAAGGCGGTGAGCCGGGTCGCCGCCAGCCTCGGCCACGTTGCGGATCAGATCGAAGACGGTCTCTTGGACGGCCCGGACGACCCGGACGCAGGAACTCAACTCGCCCAGACTCTGAGTCAGGACCGTCTGATCCTGGCTGCGGGATTCTAGCCCGGTGGCGCTGTTCTTGAGTCGCCGTTCGACGTCGCTGACCAGGGTCCAGATCAGGCGTTCGGCGACACTGCCACCCCAGGCCCATGGATCATCCAGGGAAGAGTTTAGGGCGTCCCCGGTCTTGGGCACCCACTCAAATTTCCGGTCGCTCTTGAGGAGCGAGCCGATGTCGTCGTTCCGGATGCGCGCCAGGGATCGTACGCCGCGCCCTTCCTCGCGCAGTTGCCGTACCTTCCAGAGTGCACCCCTGATACGGCTTTTGCGGTAGTGGAAGAAGAGACTTGAGGCCAAACTGACCAAGTCCTCCCTCTTCCCCTCCTGCGTCTTTTCCTCTCCCTCCCCCTCCTGCGTCTTTCCCTCGCGTTGCTCCTCCTGGGCGCTATGGGCTTCTTCTCTCTCCTTCTCCTCTGCTCTTTCGATCTGGTTGCGGAAAAGCTCGAGGTGACGGTCGAACGACTCCCGGCTCATCCGCTCTTGCAACTCGAAGGTGCCGGTGCGGAAATCGGCCTCTCGTGGATAGCTGATGGCTGTACCGAGGACCGACGGCCATTCGGTCGCCTTGCACGGTGGTTTCTCCCGCTCGTGCGGGTCTGTGATCCCGCTGGAGGGCACGATGTAGACCACGACCCGTCGGACGGGGCCGTCCACCTTCCGGTCGCTGATGGCCTCCAGGACGGGCCCGAAGGGGGCGTTGTTGAGTACGCCCCCGTCAATAATCCAACTAGCCCGGTCTCGACCTCTGCTGGGGATCTCCGGGGCGGGACGCACACGCTGGGAGAGCAGAGGTGACTCGTCCACGGGCGCGAAGGCCATGGGAAAGCCGGCCGAGGCCCGTGCAGCCAGGCGCAGCCGCTCCAGGATCGTGTTGTCGAGGAAGTCTCTGCGGCCTTCGGCCTGTGGTTTCCACTCATTGCGTTCGGCGCTGGCCTTGCGGAAGACCACCGCGTGCGGATCGTGCTGAAACTTGTAGAGTCGACGGTGGTCGGCGACCTGGAACCGACCTCCGAAGCTGTCTCGCAGATACTCCGGCAGCCCGTCCAGTGCGGTCGCGGTGACGAAGAGCGTCACCGGTTCGGCCTCACGCTCGCTGGCACACATCGAGCCCAGGATCCTGCCAACCTCGTCCTCAAAGTATTGGCCGTCAAGGAGACTGTTGTAGGGCGGGGCCTTAAACAGACGGTCTTCCGTGAGGGCAGCAGCGCTCTGCCAGGTGGTGCGCAGATCAGGCAGAGCCGTTCCCCGGCCAATGGCAGTGGCGAGGAGCGAGCCGTTGAGCCCACCCGCGGACGTACCGGCGACGACATCTACCACGACCCGTGTGTGAGCCTCACGCAACACGTCTTGCCACAGCTTGAAGGCCGCCTGATCTTCCTCCTTGACGTTGGGGTCCGGTACTCCGGAGGGCAAGCTGCGCGATGCCCGCCGCAATAGGTCCAGTTCATGTGTGACACCCCCCATCCAGACGGCGAGGCTGACGCCTCCGTTGAGGACCAGGGCGAGACGGGTCTCCTCGACAACCTCCATATACACACAGTAATCATTCATGACGCTACTTGACCGACATACCTGTTCGCCCAGGATGCCGACCACCCGACCGGAGCTACCTCCGGTCAGACCGAGGCGCACCACATCGGGCCAGTGGATGGCGTGTCGCTCCTCCCGCCGGTCGATGCGTGCGGTGGTGAGGTAGTTGGTGATCTCCAGGTGCGGCCGTGCTCGCCGGAGGTGCAGCTGTCTGCCCATCGCCGGTGGTGGCGGACGCGCCTCCGTCGGAGACGGCGGTGCGCACCACGTGGGAGCGAGCTCGGGTCGCGGCGGCAGCTGCTCGGCATCCAGCTGCGCCTGGAAACCTGCTGGCTCGCCTCGCGGGCACCGGTCCCGGCTCAGTGCGCCTGGCCGCCCGCACCCTCACCATCGCCAACCAGCTGGGCATCCCAGTCGTGCTGACCAACGCCGTCCGCTACGCCGACGCCAACCAGCGCCTCCTCGCCGACATCCTGGACGCCGCCCGCCTGCTGCGCCCCATTGATCGCCGCCACCTCGACTCCGGTGCGTCGGCTGAAGGACCCGGCCGCCATAGGCGAGATCGCCCGCCGGATCGGCACTTCGCCCTGCTTCAGGTACGGCCGTCGGGCAAGGAACAAGCCGGCGGACGCAGCCGCTGGAACGGCGTGCTGTCCTTGAGGACCCTGTTGGTCGAACAGCCCGTAGAAGCCGACGAGCCGACCCGCTACTGGATGACCAACCTGCCCCACACGATCCCGGTCGCCGACCTGGTGCGATGGGCGAAGATGCGCCGGCGGATGGAGCACGGCTACTGCGAGTTCACACACGGGCCGCGCCTGGACTGTCAGTTGAGCCGGGCGGTGTTGGTGGCGACGAGTTCTCCGCCGACGAAGCCCTCCACGCGCGCCGAGTGAGCGGCGGCCGCGTCGGGGACGGTGACGTCGGCCTGGCCGTCGGACAGGTCGACGGAGGCGCGCGGGCGCTGGTCGACGTAGACGTCCAGCCGGTCGATGTTGGTGGCCTTGACCTTGAGGCGCAGCGCACCGTCGGCGGCGGTCGCGTCCGTGATGCTCACGGTGTGCGGCGTGAGGCCCTTGAGGATCTCCCCTGCGCGCTCGAACAGGTCGGCGTTGCCTTCCAACAGGTCCCGGCGGGTCATCCGGTAGGGGACGTCCGGGGTGATGCCGAGGTCCTCCACCGGCGTGCCGGAGTTCGCGCCGACCCGCAGGCTGCGGCGGATCGCCACCCGCATGCCGGCGCCCTTCGGCAGGGGCCGGTACGGCGTCTCGGGATCACCCGTGAGGAGGTCGACGAGGTGTTTGTGCTCCCAGACGTTGGCGCCGCCGGCGCCGGTGTTCTCATCGGTGCCGAGGACGGGGCCGATCTGGTGGTCCTGGAAGCCGGCGGCGAAGATGTCGGTGGCCGAGTAGCAGCGGGCGCTGGTGATGAGGACGACCGGGCCGACGTACTGCTGGCCGATCGCGTTGGCGCCGTCCTCGGGTGTGAGGGCCACGGCGCTGGAGTAGGTGGCCCCGATCTCCACGGCCTGCTCCATGGAGGGCAGCCAGGCGCCCAGGTCTTCCTGGTTCCTGCGGCAGATCCGCAGGTTGAGCGGGGTGTTGATGAACTGCGTCGGCTCGGGGGTGATGCGGCGGGGGGTGAGGGTCTGCAGGGCGAGTTCGGAGTTCCAGATGACGCCGCCGCCGTTGTCCCGGACGTCCAGGATCAGACCACGGTCCGGCATCTGGCGGAGCAGTCTGACGAACTCGTTGATGAACCCTTCCACATTGAGTTCGCTGAAGGTGAAGATGCGGATGTAGCCGAAGGTGCCGGCGGCCGTCTGCACCTCCTGTGCCCGGAACACCTTGGGCATCGAGGAGGAGATCTCGCCGGCTCGTACCTCGGGGGCGGCCTCGCCCGCTTCGAGGGCCTGCTGCCGGGCGACGACCTTCGGCGCGAACAGCATCACCTTGGCACGGTTGGCCTCGTCCATGTCGAGGTCCAGGCCCACGGCCAACGCGGCTCCCGTCGGCGCCGCTGCCTGGACGAACGTCGGGAGGAGGTTGTTGTCCACGATCCGCCAGCTCTCGCGCAGCTCGCGTGCGGTGCCGTCGGTGTCGAGGTAGCTGACGGTCACCCACTCCTCGAATGGGGGAAGATGCATGACGAGCGGCCGCAGGGTCAGCGACTGGATGCCGCGGCTGCGGCGGGCGGCCGTGTTGCTGCCGGCGAAGCGGGCGGCGTTGAGGTCGACGGCCTTGGCGATGGGGACCCCGCTCCAGTGGGTGATCTCGACGCCGGGCGCGAAGCCCGGGGCGGAGAAGCCCTGGGCCACGTGGGTGACCATGAAGTGCTCCCCTTGTGCGTCTTCGTACCGCTCGACGAGGAACGGCAGGAAGGCGAGCTTGCCTGCGTAGGGGGCAGGGAGCAGGTAGTTGGTATGGAGGTCCCGCACCGAGTGGAAGATCTCCGACAGCTCGGCGTGAAACAGCCATTCCAGGGGCTTGGTCGCCTCGGTCTGCCGCTCCAGTCGGCGGCGCAGCACCCGTAGGCGCTGCACCGGGTTGACGGCGTACATGGAGGCCTTGAGCGGCAGGTGGACGTAGTTCTGGTCCAGCATGAGAAGGGCCTGGTCGACGATGAGGCGGCGCTCGGCCAGCGTCAGGGTGCCGGCGCCCGCGAGGAAGGCGGGCAGTGCGGTGGCCGCGGTCAGATGCTCTCGTACGGGTTCGGCGACGTGGGGGACGAAATCCGGGACGGAGTGGTCGGCGGGGTGTGCCATGGTGTGCCTCCCGAGGCGGGAACGGGTCGTTCGGGGACTTCACCCTCAGTTATCGGAATCCGCCCGCGGACGAGTGAGCCGGACATCCCCGTTTCGCCTGAACGGACCCGCCCTGAAGGTCGGCTTTGGCTAGGGCCCTTTTGAGCCCGGAGCAAGGGGTGGCTGGCAGCTGCCGGCCGCCAGTATCAATGACGCAGGAGTCGGCTACGCGTTCCTGAACGTCCTGCTCCTGCTCATCATCCTCACGCTCACGAGCATGTGGATGGACATGGCAACCTTCAGCGAGGAAAGGCTGTTCTGGCCTACGCGCTACGGCCTACTGTTGTCGATCTACCAGGTGCGGGGTGTCTCCGCGCAGGTCGCCTACCTTCTCACCCAGGTGACGGCAGCCGTGCTGCTCTGGCGGCAATTGTCCGGCGGCATGTCGCAGCCGCGGCAGTGACCGGTCCACTCGTCACGTTGCCCGGCGGCGGCCCCCCGCTGGTGCTGCGGACTCTCACCGCAGAGATGGCCTCGCCTGAAGCCATTAGCTTGACTCTGTCGGGGATCTTGGAGTTTCGCGGTGCGGCAGCGTGGTCAGCGGGCATGCTCGGGTAGTTCTCTTGCCCGATGTAGCTGTCG
>NZ_JBEXYL010000212.1:0-6399 GCF_040630895.1 Streptomyces sp. NPDC005728 | reverse complement strand
CCATCCGCATACCTCATACACCACGGAATACAGACAACACTCCAGGCCCATCAGCGACTTCGAGAGAGATCACCCTAAAGAGCCGAAGTCAGTAACGGGCAAGTGGTCGTACTTCAGCGAGATCGGCTATTGGAAGCCCCCGCCACCACGCGCCGGGCGTGCCCGAGGTCGCGAGCGGGCCAGCCACCTGGCGGAACACGGTCTTCAACACGTCCTCGCCGAGACGGGCGCGAGCCCGGGACAACGACGACCGGTTCACCCGAGCGACGGCTCGGCTGCCCGGGATGCCGCTGGTCAGCACCCGCAGCACCTCCTCGTACGACTCCCGGGCGAACAGACACAGGGCCAGGACGAAGTACACGACCAGCCGGGCCAGCAGAAGTCGGCGGCGTCGCTCGGCCCGTTCATGCTTGGCTTTCGCCGCGTCGGCCAGCTCGGCGGTGAACGCCTTCGTCAGGATCCCGATCCGCACACGCTGGCCCGCACCCCACCCCGTCACAAGCGGGGCAACGATCTCCGCAGCTCAAAAGCAACGGCATTGGCCTTCGCCCCCCACCGAGCCCACGAATAGGGGGAACCCGGCAAAATTGCCGGGTTCTTCTTAACCAGGCCCTGCTCAGCTCAACGGCGTTGAGCGACGCGGGGGCGGAACTGCCCGCAGCAGCTCCCATAACGGCCGCGAGCCCGCCGCCCACACGCCCAGCGTCTGACGGTCGACCACGTGCAGCCGCTGCTGCTTGGCGAACGTGACTGCCGGCGCGGTCACCCGTCCATTCGTCACGATCACCGCGACATCCGCCCCGTGCACCTGCCGGGCCGTCCCGTTGAGCACCTGTAGGTCCGGCGTGCCCACCGCCGAACCCAGGGCCCCGTTGCGGCGGTGCTTGCACTGGATCACCCAGCGCCGCCCGTACGGATCGGTCGCCCTCACATCCGCGCCCAGGTCCCCGCCGCCGCCGACCCGCTGAGCGTCCCGGCAGCCGTCCCGGCGCATCAGATCCCGTATCGCGTCCTCGAACTGGGAATGGTGCAGCGCGTCCAGCTGCGGCAGCCCGTAGCGCAGCCCCTGCGCCCATACCGCCTCCCATCGGGCCCGCTGCCGAAGGCTGTACAGCCAGCCCCCACCGGCCAGCACGGCGAGCACCAGGACCAGGACGAGCACCCACCAGTGGGCCAGCAGCCAGTGAACTACCGCCACCACCACCGCGATCACCATGGCCGCCGCCAGAAAGAAACCGATCAGCTCGGAGTCCCTCTGCTGCCGGCGACCGGACCGCCTCGTGCGCCGCCGCCTGCTCACCGGGCCCCCTGCTGAGACGGGAACCGGATCGGGTACGACACCGTCGGCGTCGGCTGCGGCCCCCGCTTCCACGTCGGGGTCGTGTCGAACCGGATCGGGTAGTGGACCGTCGACCGCGAGCCTGGCACTGTCTTGCCTCCCGCCCCATCTGCCGAGGCGTGACCGTTGCCGAACCCGACCACGGCTAACGCGAACAGAGCGAAGATCGTTAATTCCCGTCTCGCGCCCGGAGCCCACCGCGAATGCCCACGAACCGGTGTCCCGTCAGAGCGCACGTACGGCCGTACCCAAGGCATGGATGCCTCCCCCTCGTAGCACCATCGCTGCAACTAGCCATGCTGACAGGAGGCACTGACAACTGGTCAGGAGATCACTGCAAGACGCGATCAAAGGAGTCGCGAACAGGCCAGGGCACGGCGCAGACGTGCCGTCGAATCCCTCATCTTCTGGCAACTCGTCTGTGTTGCCGGGCACCTGGCCGTCGACCCCCGCCCGCACCACCGCCCGCACCGTCCGGTACACCGCACTCCCCTGGCACTGGCTCACCGCCGAGCTGCAGCACCACGGCAGCTCCCGCCCAAGACCGCCTCGGTCTACGCCGGCCCTTCCCGCGTAGACCCCAGCACACAAGGTCAGCGTCGGCGACTGGCCCGTCGGCTGCAGGCCCTTGTCAGGTCGCGGAAAGAACAGGGCGGGGGGGGCTGGGAGCCTTCGCCCCCCCACAGAGCGGCCGAATGGATCAACTCGGTGGATTTCACATCGAGTTGGAGAGACACCGGCTGTCAGTGCTGCGGCTTACCTTCGTAGATACGCCCGAATTGGGCTCACTCTCCCGACTCACCCGAGGACATCCCTGATGGCATACGTTCGCGGTCATCGCCGCTCGGACGGCACCTACGTTCGCCCGCACTACCGCCGCACCCGCCCGGCTGCCGCCCGCCCCGCTCGCCGGGTGAACATGACGACTGTCCGGCCTCGGCCGGCTTCGGCAAGCCAGACGACGAGGGTGCGGAGCTACCACCGAGCGGACGGCACCTACGTCCGCGGGCACAACCGCCGGATCAGCGGCCCGGTCGCTGTGGCGGCGGCCGGCGGAGGCAGCGTCATCCTGTTCATACTCCTGCTACTGGCCCTCATGGGCGGCGGGGGCGCAGGCGCGAGTACGCCCAGCCAGCACCCGACATCTCCGGCCAGCGTCAGTGGTCACTTATCCCACCCGTAAGGGGCGGCCCGAGGGCCCCGGGTGGCAGTTGCCCGGGGCCCTCGGGCTGTCCAAGAACCGATCGGTTCCTGGACGTTGCCTGTCGGCTCTCCTGCACCGTGCGGCGGGTGTTCAGGAACACGGTCCACCAAGGATGCGAACGCAGCGGTGGGACCGACCGGAGTGGTCGGCCCCAGGACGCGCGCGCCGTCGTCGTCTCCGCAGGGTCAGGTCAGCGCTGGCTGGCCCAGGTGAGGAGCTACTCGGCAAAGTCCTGACCGAGGACCTTGCAGGCTCCACTAGTCAGGCCGACAACGCCGGCGCCGATGAGCGCGCTCAGCCCGCGATGCCTCGTAGAGAAGGCACGGGGAGCCGGTTAGCGGCGCTTACCTCTGCGGCGTCTCGTCGTCCCCGCCCTCATCGGGTCGCGTAGCGGGCGCGGGCTTGCGCCCTGAGGGCGGGGTGGGACTGACATCAGTGTCCTCGACACCACCGTCAACCATCAGTTTCTGGCCCATCCCCCACTTGCGATCGTTGAAGCCAAGCCCAACGCTTGGGTCCGCCACCTCGGTCGATGACTCTTCGGGATCCCCCTTGCTGTTCGCTTCGGGCCCACCGTCGTCGGCTGGCGGAGGGTTCTCAGAAGTAGCCACGGGCACTCCATTCAGAAGGCGAGTCTCTTGGCGACCATGGTCCCGGCGCGTGGGTCTCCGATGCGTGAGGACAGGCCAACCGCTGCCACCGAGTCCCACTTTGGAGCGATGGAGAGCTACCGATTCCCAAACGGCTACAGCACCCCGTGCAGGGCGTTCTCCTTGAACGCCTCGTCGGCCTCGCGGTAGCGGCGCATGAGGGTTGATGTACTTGTGCAGGAGGTTCAGGCATCCGGTGAAGCCGAGGGCCTTGATCTCTTCGAAGGGGTGCAGGACCGGGACGGCGGGGTCCTTGGTCCGGCGTTTGCGCAGGTGATCGCGGTAGGGGTCGACGAGGCTGGCGCGGTATTTGGGGACGCGGAGCATGCGCTCGGGCTTCTCGGCGCGGGCGTAGCGTTTGACGGTGTTCAGGGCGAGCTGGAGGCGGCGGGCGCATTCGAGCAGGCCGACGCCCTGGTCGAGGAGGCCGTGGATCTGGTGCCAGCGTTCCAGGGTGGTCTGGGCTCGGGGTCCGTCGTAGAGGGGCGCGTCCAGCACAGTGGCCCAGCAGGTGCTGTGTGCTTTGACCTCGCTCAGGGCCGCTTCGCACAGGTTATGGCCACACGTGCCACCGATCCGCGACCTGCACCGCGTCAGGCAGAGCGCGTCGGATGGCCTCAGCATAGGTCGCCGAGCCGTCACGGCACACGACCTCGACGCCCGGATGCTCGCGCAGCCACACCTCCAGGGTGTGGGCTGTGCGGCCGTACAGCACGTCGATCCGCTCATGGCTTTCGGCGTCGATCACCACGGTGGCATAGCGGTGCCGCCGACGCAGCGCGAAGTCATCGACACCGATCACACGCGGCACCCGGCCGGCGGGCAGCGGGATCCGCAACAACGTGCGCAGGGCCGTGTGACGCGAGAGGCCCATCGCGAGTATCGCCAGCAACCGTGCCCCGGCCCGGCCTGCTAACTCTTTGACCACGGCCTTGATTTGCCTGGTCAGGCGTGTCGTCCGCCGCTGGTACCGGTCCAAAACTCCGGGCACCTGCTCACGGAATGTCTGCCGGCAGCCGCCCGTAGGACACACCAGACGTCGCACCCGTACACGAACCACTACCCGACGGCCATCGACCGGCACATCGGTCACCGTCCGCAGTTGATAGCCGTGCACCCGCCCCGACGACGCCCCACACACCGGGCAGACCGCAGCGTGATGGGGAGTCCGTGCCCGCACCACGATCCGTTCGCCCTCGTCGGTCACATCCTCCATGACCAGCGGCGACAGGCCCGAAAACACCATCTGCACAAGCTCGTTGACATCCCTCACTCGAATGTCAACGACCCTCACGACTCTACGTCACCACCGAATGTGAGACAGGGCCGTTGATTAGACACTCCCCGTCGAGATCGCCGCCTGGGCCTGGGAAACGGGAGTCTGCACCGGCCGGGGATGAACCGTCGTGCATGGCACCACGGCGGCGAACGGCGATGGCCGCTCAGCGATGCGCGCTGAGCACGAGGATGCCGACGCCCCGCGGGGAGACGGCACGCGTGCTCGGCACCCCGTCAGGACATCTGCGTGGCCGCGGCGATCCGGCCGGCATAGGTGCGGTACTCCTTCCGTCCCGCCGGGGCGCCGCCCTCGCGCGCGAGGGCGGCGCACTGCTGAAGCGCGCCCTGGTGGAGCGCGAGTGGGGCGGTGACGCGCACCGAACAGCCCTATCCGCGACGGATCGTCCGACCGCCCCGCAACGCCTCGCGTACCCCGGCGTCCGGGATGTCCTGCAGGTGGTCGGCGAGCAGACCGGGCACGTCGAGGACCACGGTCCGGCCGTCGACGACGTACTCCTGGTCCTGGCCGCGGGCCGCCTCACCCAGCAGCTGCCCGACCTCGTCGGCATCGGGGACCTCGCGGGCGCCAGCCGCGTCCAGCACGCAGCGGATCGCTCTGGGGGTGACGCGGTAATCGCGGGCCAGTGCTTCACGGCGGCACCCTCCCTGTACGCGGTCACGACGTCGGCAGCCTGGTCCTTGTCGAGTGCGGCCGGGCGCCCCAGCGTCTTGCCCGCGACCTCGGCGGCGGCGACGCCTTCCTTCGTGTTCTCCGAGATCATGTCGCGCTGGAACTCCAGGACCCTGGCGAGCACCATGACGAAGAGCTTGGTCTGCGGGGCGTCGGCAGCCAGGTCGAAGCCGGACCATGCGCCGGTCGCGATGTGCAGGTGCGGGTCGCGCCGCCGGAGGACTTCCCTGATCTGGATGACGTCCTTGCTCGAGCGGAACAGCCGCGCGGCATCGGCGATGCGGATGGTGTCGCCGACCGCTGCTTCGTCGAGCAGTCGGCGGAACCCGGACCGGTTGATCGCGTAGACGCGGAATGCTCTGGCAGGGTCCTCGTATGTGGGTGCGCCGGACTTGAGCAGACCATCCAGAGCGTGGAGTTGGCAGGCATTGGTCTGCTTGGCAGCGGACTGCCGGAGATACAGGCGGTCCGTCACGTACCGCCCCATCGGCCGGCCCCTGGGCGATAGGCCCCGGACCGCGCAAATCCGGGGCCTATCGGCGGCGCCGCAGTCAGGTCGTGCCCGCGCCGGCCCGGTGAGCGTCGCGTTCTCACCGCCGAAGCACCGCACACCCACTCCTGCTGCGGCGAGCGCACTCGTAGCTCCGGTGCCGTGTCCCCTCAACCCGGGCATCGGCACCACTCGTCGCCGGAGTGCGTTTCACCAGCCTCCCAAGTGCCGACCCTCGACCACATCCCGCCATGGATGTCACCTCGCGTACCACTGGGGTGGTACGGCACCACGGATGCCACCCCAGAGATGGCCTCGACGAGTCGTGGCCATGGAAGGGGGACCGTCAGCCAGAGGCGCGGCGCCAAACGTCCTCGACAAAGGCCATGGAGGGCCCTGGGGGGGGGATCCGCCGAACGATCGTTGTCCCTCTAATGAGTAGCGAACAGTGAACGTGAAGGGTTCACCGCCGACGACTCGGGAGCGAACACATACTCATGGGCATACGTACGCACCGACAGCGACGCCGGGACCGGCCACTGCTCATCACCCTGCTGGTTTTGTGCCTCGCCGGCGGAGCAGCGACCGCCGCCCTCGCCATCGTCGGCGGTCAGCAGGCAACAGAGGACTATCCCTTCATGGGATCCCTGCAATCAGATTATTGGGGCCCGTATCACAAGTGCGGAGCGGTGCTCATCGACTCCACGACCATGCTGACCGCCGAACACTGCGTCACGGCTTTGGATA
>NZ_JBEXYL010000211.1:0-6469 GCF_040630895.1 Streptomyces sp. NPDC005728 | reverse complement strand
GTGGTACGGAGGTTCATGAGTGGGTGCATGACGCCCGTCATCTGCTCGGTTTCCCCTGCCACTGACGCGAGGGACGCCGCACGCTCAGCGTGCTGGGTACTTGGCATGCCACCGTCGTCGCGGTGGCTGCCTTCGCCGTGGTGATCGGTGTGGCCTACGCCTTCTTGCAGGCCAGAAGGGCCGGACACGCTGATCCGCCCCGTAGTGCCCAGAACCTCTCATTGCTGCGTGGAGAGCTGCTGTTCGGTCCAGATGACCTTTCCTTCGGCCGTGTAGCGAGTGCCCCAGCGGTCGGCGAACTGGGCCACGAGGAACAGGCCGCGGCCGCCCTCGTCCATGGTGGTGGCTCGGCGCAGATGCGGTGAGACGCTGCTGCCGTCGGACACCTCGCAGATGAGGCTGCGGTCGCGGATCAGGCGCACGGTGATGGGGCCGGTCGCGTGCCGGATGGCGTTGGTGACCAGCTCACTGAGGATCAGTTCCAGGGTGAACGCCTCCTCGTCCAGACCCCAGTCGTGCAGCAGCCTGCCGGCGCAGGCCCGCACGCCGGCGACGGCCGAGGGGTCGGAGGGCACGTCCCAGACCGCCGTACGGTCGCTGTCGAGCATCCGGGTGCGAGCGACCAGCAGGGCCACGTCGTCGCTCGGCGCTGTGGGCAGCAGCGCGTCCATCACGCCCTGGCACAGCTGTTCCGGCGTCCGTCCGGCACGTGCGACGGCGCAGCGCAGCCGCTCGATCCCCGCATCGATGTCACGTTGCCGATCCTCGATCAGGCCATCGGTGTACAGCACGACGCTGCTGCCCTCGGGCAGCCGTATCTCCGCCTTCTCGTAGGGCAGCCCGCCCAGCCCCAGCGGGGGACCGGCCGGCACCCCGGCCAGGTCCGCGCGGCCGTCCGGGTACACGACGAGGGGTTCCAGATGGCCGGCTCTGGCCACGGTGCACAGACCGGACACCGGGTCGTAGATCGCGTACAGGCATGTGGCACCGGTGAGCGTTGGGGCTTCGCTCTTCTCCACGTCCCGGTCCTGGTCGATGCGGGTGACCAGCTCGTCCAGACACCAGAGCAGTTCATCGGGGGGCAGGTCGAGCGTGGAGAAGTTGTGGACGGCCGTGCGCAGCTGCCCCATGGTGGCGGCAGCGTGCAGACCGTGCCCCACGACGTCGCCCACCACCATTGCGACACGGGCTCCTGGCAGGGGGATGACGTCGAACCAGTCGCCGCCGACACCGCCGAGCCCCGCCTCGGCCGGCAGATAGCGGTGAGCCACGTCAAGGGCGCTCTGTTCGGGGAGTGCATGGGGCAGGAGGCTGCGCTGCAGCGTGACGGCCATGGCGTGTTCCCGGGTGAAGCGCCGAGCGTTGTCGATGCTCACCGCTGCGCGGGCGACGAGTTCCTCCGCCACCGACAGGTCTTCCTGGGCGAACGGCGTGGGCTCCTTCGAACGCCAGAAGGTGGCCACGCCGAGAATCACTCCGCGTGCCCGCAGCGGAGCCGCGATCATGGAATGTATGCCGTGTGCCACCAGCTGGCGAGCCCGGTCGGGGGCCTGCACCTGCCAGCCGGAGAACGCTGCCAGGTCGGCCTCCAGCACCATCCGCCCGGATCCGAAACCGGCGGCCTGCGGCGTGGCGGGGTTGAAACGGATGAGCTCACCCGGCCGGTACAGCGGTGAGTCGTCCCGGATGCCGCGCAGGGCGACACGACGCAGCTCCGCAATGTTCACCAGGTTCGGTTCCTCACCGCGCAGGACGGCATCGGCCAGGTCGACGCTGGCGTAGTCGGCGAACCTGGGCACGGCGAGGTCGGCCAGTTCCTCAGCCGTCCGGGTCACGTCGAGGGTGGTGCCGACTCGCAGTCCGGCCTCGTACAGCAGGCTGAGCCGTTCCTGTACGACCTCCACGCGGCCCATCAGCCTGCTCAGCTCCGTCGAGTCACGCAGGGTCGCGACCGAGCCTCCCGGACCGGGCTGCTGCGCCATGGGACGCTGGCTGATCGCCAGCAGCCGGTCGCCGACCCTGAGCACCTGGTCGGTGGCCGCCGTGCCGGTCAGCAGAAGCTGTTCGGCGTCCGGCTCGAGTCCCAGGTCTGCCAGGGGCCGGCCTTCCACGTCGGCGTCGAGCCCCAGCAGGCGTCGTGCCTCGTCATTGGCCAGCAGCAGACGGCCTTGCTGATCGATGATCAGAACACCCTCCCGCACCGTGTGCAGAACCGCGTCGTGGTGCTCGTACATGCGGGTCATCTGCGCCGGGCCGAGACCGTGTGTCTGCCGGCGCAGGCGCCTGCTGATCAGTGCGGTCCCTGCGGTGGCCGCCGCGAGCACCAGCCCGGTCGCCGCCAGGACGAGTGGTAGCTGCCGGTCGGCTGCCACGCTCACCCGCTCGACCGTGATGCCCACGGAGACCAGCCCGATGACCTTCCCGTCGGGTGCGGTGACGGGAACGACGGTCCGCACCGAGCGACCCAGCGTCCCCGTGGTCGTCTCGGTGACGATTCCACCGTGCTGTGCCGCCGTGATGGTGCCGATGTAGTGCTGGCCGATCCGCGCCGGATTCGGATGGGTGTAGCGGATGCCCTCGGGGCTCATCACCACGACGAAGTCCACGTCGGAGCGCTTGCGGATCTCCTCGGCCTGCGGCTGGAGCGCGGCCGTGGGGTTCGGGCCGACCACCGCCTCGCGGACCGAGGGGGACGAGGCGACGGCCGTGGCCACCGCCAGCGTGCGGTTGCGGGCCTCGCGCTCGGCGTCGGTCCGGGACTGCAGCAGCAAGGCGCCGACCGCCGCCACCACGAGCACCAGGATGACGAAGACCTGCAGGATGAAGACCTGGCCGGCGACGGTGCGCAGCCCCTGCCAGGACCGCAGACGCCTGAGCTGCCGGTCCATAAACCCCATCTAACCCCGGCCCGAACACGCCATCACCCCGGAGCGGGATGCCGCTCCTGGCCCATCACCGCATGTGTCCGCGGGTGTACGCGATGAGGTCGACGCCCCCCGATGGACCCCTGGGTCTGGGAATGGGCGCTTATCGGGGGGCCACAAGCACTCGGCGGGCGGCAGACGGGAGTGGCAGAAGCGCTGTTCCGGACCAGGAGTCTTCCAGCCGGTGCGGGGCCGAGTCGTTGACCGAGAGTGCAGGGGGGACGGCGTACGTGGAGCGGAAGGCCCGGCTGAAGTCCGTGGCGTGCCGGAATCCGTGCCGGGTGGCGATCTCGGCGATCGTGCGGTGGTCCAGGCGAGGGTCGGCCAGTCGGCGTGGCAGTGCTCCAGACGCCGACGCCGGATGCCGGCGGCCAGGGTCTCCGGCTCGTCGCGGAACAGCAGGTGCAGGGTGCGTGACGAGATGTGATGGTGGGCCGCGATGACGGCCGGGCGCAACTCGGGATCGGCGACGTGCTGATCGACGCAGGCTTTGATCCGGGTCAGGAGGACGGCCCGACGAGTCTCGGGCGGCAGGTTGTCCTGGCACCGAGCTGTCCGGCGAGCACGGTGGCGACCAGGTTCAGGCCGATCGCTCCCAGCCGCGCCGTCTCCTCGGGGCTGCTGGCACGTGCGCTGCTCCGCAAGCCCGCAACATTACGTGCCGAGGAGGGCCGTCGGCCCCCGCGTGGGGCCGTAGCGTCTCGGCAGGCAGACGGTCCGCCCGGCCGCCTCTGAACGGCAGCGGGGTCCGCGGCAGCCGCCTCAGGGTCAGCCGGCCTGGACTGCCTGCCGTGATCGAGGAAGTTGCAGGCAAGCGGTCGGGACGTGGAGAACAGGGCCATGTCTCCCGCTTCGAGGCAGGAAACGCCCCGGTTCCGCTCCAGCCGGCACGGGAAGGCGCTCCCTGGCCGTCCGCTGCTGAAGAAGCTGAGTGAATGGCCTGCGCCGAGGCCGGAGATGACGTCACCGGCGTGCCCGTGCCCCTGCCGTAGCGGGGCGTCCGCCGTCACTGAAGGCGCAGGGCGCCGGGGGCACGGTCCTCGAAGATCTCGATCAACCAGTCGAAGGCGGTCGTTCCGCGCTTCTCGCGTGCCGCGGCCAGATCAGCACTCACCCCGGGACGGTTCGATGGGTGGCAGCGCGAGAGGCGGATCTCCAGCTGGCGTGCGGTCTCCGGGTAGCCCAGGTACGCGCGCGACACCTGATGGTCCCGCCACTCGACCACGAAGTCATCGTCGTCGGGGGTCCCGAAACCACCGCTGAGACAGTCGGCGAACGCGTCGAGATTCCTGCCGAAGTAGCCGTCGGGGCCGTTGACCGCCTCCCCGATGACTCGCCAGAAGTCTTCAAGTGTCCTGATCCGGGCGCCGTCCAGCACGTATGTCGCGGTCACAGCCCTCAGGATACGGATCACCGTTGAGCCCCCGCAGGCGCTCAGGTGGAGATCACGGGTGGGAGTTCACGAAGGTGGGAGTTCATGGGGTGGGGATGCCCGCCGGAGTGCGGGGCGGGCGTCCGAACCGGACCGGGACCCCTGGCGAGTAGAGCACGCTGACAGGCGCCCCGACCGGCGCGGGCAGGCCCGCCGCGGCCACGAGGTTCTCGTCGCAGCGGAGCAGTTCGGCACGGTGAAGCGGCCAACGGGGGTGGGTGTTCGGGAGATACAGGGCGCGGCCGAAGAAGGCGCTGTGCATGCCCCAACGGGCCGTCAGGAAGTGTTCGAGTTCGGTCGGCTCGTCGACCTGCTCGCTGATCCGTATCGCGAGGCTGCTCCGCGCCCCGCGCGGTCCGGGCCAGCGACGGCTGCTGGTGTACGTGAGCGTGGCGCCCTCCTGGCGGATCTCCATCCGTGACCAGACGTACGGGAGGCGGAACGCGGTGCGTCCGACGGCGACGGGGATCAGGCGGGACGCGTCGAGGGAGCGGAAGACCACGCCGCGCCGGCCATGCGCGTCCACGGAGTACAGGCGGACGTTGGTCTCCGGGAAGGTGCCGAGGTACGGGATGCCAGGAAGGCGGAACCATCCGACACGGTGCATCCGGAAGGCGACCAGACCGACGTACGTGACACCGTGCAGGGTGTCCGGCCGGGTGCCGGTCGGCAGCAGCGGGGCGACGTCCGCGGGGTCGGCCGCCCAGTGGAGGAAGGCCAGGTCGAGCCAGGACTGAGTGAGAAGGGGCCGTGCCGCGGAGTGAGGCGGGTCGGCCGTTATGGGCTCTGGACGCACAGTGAGCGGCGGCTGCGGCATCGCACCAGTATCCCGAAGCGCTCCGAGCGACGGAACGCGGGTGTGCCGCCCAGGATCTGAGGGGTCAGGCGTGAGTCGTCAAGATCATGTACGGCGCGGTCCGGGTCTCCGCCGGGCCGTCCTCCGCGGGGGCGTCGGTCGTGAGCGTGGGCAGGTCCACGGTGGGGGAGGGGAAGCCGGCCTCGGTCAGGAAGGACCGGTAATGATCGAGTGAGCGGTAGTGGGTGGCACTGGTCATCGTGGTGCCGTCGAGCAGGCGCAGCAGCGTCGGCACGGTGTCGCCGTCGGTGTACACGGCTCCCGGTTCGCCCTGCTGCAACGTGGAGAAGGCCACGCCGGTCGCCGCCGGGTTGAGGTCGGCGAGGAGATACGGGGCGCCGGGGCGCAGGACGCGGTGGATCTCGGCAGTGAGGGCGGCCAGCCGGTCGTCGTCGGGGTCGGTGCAGTACACCAGGCAGCACACGGCGGCTTCGACGCTGTCGTCGGCGAGCCAGGACAGGGTGCGGCCGTCGAACAGCCGGTAGGAGATACGAGGGTGGGGGCGGTCGGCCCGAGCGATGTCCAGCATGTCCTTCGAGAGGTCGAGTGCCTGGACCGTCCATTCACCGGTGTCCGCGACCCGCGCCGCGACCGCACCGGTGCCGCATCCGATGTCCAGCACCAGCCGGTCGGGGGAGCCGGGGCTGCGGCCGAGCCGTTGCAGCACGTTAGGGAAGACCAGCTTCTCGGCCAGCCGCATGTCGCGGCCCCGGTAGGCGTCGGCTGCGGCGGAGGTGTCCCAGCCGAGGGGGTCCTGGTCGGCGATCACGGGTCGCTGCCTCCTGCACTGGGCCTGGCCCGGACTGTTGAAGAGGGGCGTTCGGCGGCAGCCTGACACAGGACACGACCTGACCGTCGGTGGCGCGGGGAGATTCCCTCGACGGCGTATCCACGGCATGGACGGTTGACGTCGGAGTGGGGCTGCGCGCTTGCCGGGCTTCTTCGACCGTACGGATCACCAGCCGCACCGGCGGCCACGCCGACGGCCGAACGGCACCCGCCCGAGGGGAGGAATGCCCGAGAACGTCGGCACCGCTGACGCGGCCCCGGGGCGCCGTGCGCTGCGTGCGGCCCTTGCCCGACGTGGGACAGCGATACCTGATTGCTCCCCCCACGGCGCCGCCAGGGCCGATGATGTCAGTCATGGCATTGACGACGGCGTTCACCGGGCACCTCCGAGGATGCCCCGGCCTTCTGGCTGGGGAGGAATCGGATTCCTGCGGAGCAGGGCAGAGGTAGCCGGATCGCCGCCGGGGC
>NZ_JBEXYL010000210.1:0-6525 GCF_040630895.1 Streptomyces sp. NPDC005728 | reverse complement strand
CGATCGGGTCCAGGAAGCCGTTCTCCGCCGCCGTACCGTGATCCATCGTGTCGCCGGAGTCGACGATCACGTTCACCCGGTACTGCTCCACCAGCCCGTCGCCCACCGCGGCGAGAGCCCATCGATGGAGGAGGTACGCAAGCACGTTGACACCGCGAGGAGTGTCTTCGCCTGGCTCGATTCCCTGACCGAGCCAGCTGCCCGATCGCACTGCGGCCGGAGCGCCACCGGTCGGTCGACCCACTCCGGCCGAGTAGCCGTCGTCACCGCTCGCTGGCCTACTGGGCCGCGGTGTGCAACAATCGATGGTTTTCTGAAGATCGATCGTCGCGCTACGGCAGTTGATGCACCGCTCGACCGGTCGCGCACCGTCGGTCGTCGCTCAGTCCGCGCCCCGCGGCGGGCAGCCTCGCCCACGAGTTCGGGCAACCGGCGTGTGTGATCCGCCACTTGCTCTACCCGCGTGGAGTGGTGATCCGCCCTACGGCGTCGACGACGGCGGCGCGATGCCGGGCCAGTCGCTGCGCCGACCACGGGGTGCCTCCGCTGGTCGGGCTCATGCCGCCTGTGAGGCTGAACCAGGCTTGGGTCAGCGCCAGCACGAAGGCCACCAGGTCCTCCGGGCCGAGCTCCGGCTCGACCCGGCCCTGCTCCTGGGCCGCCGCCACGGCTGTGGTCTTGGCGGTGTAGGTGGCGGCCTCCTGGTCGGTGGCGCCGGGCCGCTCCAGCAGCTTCCAGGAGAGCAAGCGCATCAGGTCGGGGTTGGCGACCAGGTCGTCGAAGATCCGTCCCGCGACTCCAGGGAGGTCCTCGGCGTCGAAGACCACGGTTTCCGTACCCACGGCGAGCACCCGCTCAATCACCGCATCGAACAGCTGCTCCTTGCTGCCGAAGTAGGCGTAGATCCGTTGCTTGTTCGCGCGCGCCGCCTCGGCGATGCGGTCCACCCGGGCGCCGGCCAGGCCGTACGCGGCGAACTCGGCGAAGGCGGCATCGAGCAGGCGGGTCTTGGTCCTCCGCGTGCTCGTACGGCGTCCGGCGGCACTCCGGGTACCGCTTCACGCACGACGTGTCCTCGATGCCGAGCTGTCCGGCGAGGTACTCGACGACCTCCCACGGCACCGCGAGCGGATCGTCCCCCAGAAAGCGGCCGATGTAGCGGACCGTGCAGGCGATCAGATCCCGGTCGTCATCATCGAGGAAGAAGAACCGCTCCAGCTCCGGGCGCGTGGGCACCGCGGTGAACGTCCCGTACGCCTCGGCCTGCTCATCAGTCAGAAACTCCACCGGTACGGCCCGGACCGTAGCCGTCCGGGCAGACCCGCGCAGCGGGTATCGCCGAAGCCCAGCAGCGCCACGGGATCGTGTGCTACCCAAGCAAGATCAATCTCAGCGGCTCTTTCTGTACCTCAACCACCCATACCCGGGGGCCGACAGACCTGACGAACAAATCGAAATGTTCACGGGTTTCGACAGCACCGGTGTGCAGGAGCCGCTGCCGGGGGTGCTCGATGGCCGGGGGCTGTCAGGTGTCTAAGGTCGTGTCCATGACGAGGAGCACACCCGCGCGCCCGCTCGATGTCGAGGCGCTCTTCCCGGAACTTGCTGCGTACCGAGGGACGACGACGCGGCTTCATCCTCGGCCGGGCAGACCAGGCCTGTCGGCCAGTTCCGTGGGCGGTCCTATGCTGTGGCCGGCGGACGAGCAGTGGCCGGTGTGCCGTGAGGCCCATGGCCGCGGGCGTGGTCGACGTCCGACCGACATCCACCGGGGGCGGCAGATTCTGGCCTCCGCATGGGCTCGTGACCAGGCCCCAGGTCCTTCCGATGAGGAACGGGAACTCCTGGTCGAACTGTACCGGGAGCACCGGCTGCCCGGGGTCTCCGAGACGGACCCGCTGCCAATGATCGGCCTGGCGCAGCTCTACTGTGGGGATGTCCCCGACCTGCCGACGGGGCCGGACGACTGCGATCTGCTCCAGGTGTTCTGGTGCCCCTTCAACGCACACGGCCCGAGCGGCTACGGCCTGGATCTGCACCTGCGCTGGCGCCGGTCGTGGGAGGTCGGCCAGGTGCTGACCGCGCCGCCGCAGCCGCCGGTCCTCGGGGCCGATGGATTCCTGCCCGAGCCGTGTGTGCTGCACCCGGAGCAGGTGGCCACCTACCCGTTCGCCGACCTCCTGTCCGAGGAGCTGTGCGCCCGGATCGACGCCTGGGAGGAAGCCCTTGAGGCCGAAGCCGAGCAGGCAATGGACGAGAACCCGGCCGAGCCGCCCAGCTACCAGTACGACCTGTCCATCCCACCCGGCTGGCGCGTGGGCGGTTTCGCCTCCTGGCACGCGACCGACCCGTACCCCATGGACTGCCTGATCTGCACGACACCGATGCGCCTTCTTCTGACCATCGCCAGCTCGGAGTGGGACAACGGCAGCGGCAGCTGGAAGCCGCTGGAGGACCAGGCCCAACGCCCTCACCCGTCCGCCACCCCCACCAAGGTCACCGTGGGCCGCTGGGGCGAGCTCAACGTCTTCGTTTGCCCCGACGATCCCGAGCATCCCCACCGCTGGTGCATCCAGTAGCTCGTCGAGCCCCGTCCCGTCGCCAGGCTGGCAATCTCACCGAACTCCCTGCAATCGGGCATCACTGCCATCCCCGGCGGGCCAAGTGCTGTCGTTTCTCATGAACATCGAACACGCCGCGGTCCATGTGCCTCGCGAAGCGCTGAACAGCTGCTGTCGAAACCGCTGATCAGAGCCACCCTCCTCTTCCTCCACGCGAAGTTCTCCGGCGGCACCATCCGCTTCGCCGGCTCCGAGTTCTCCGGTGGCACCAGCTCCTTCAACCGCGCGACGTTCTCCGGCGGCACGGTCACGGCTGATCTTGCCGTCCGCGAAGGAGCGGACCGTGCTCGCGAGATTCTCGTCCGACTCCTTCGGATTGTCGTTGAACTCGATCCACCTATCGGGCTGATCCGGGCTGCACAGGTTGCCGCGGCCCGCGGAGACGGACTGGTCCCCCATCCAGTCCAGCTGCTTGGGGCCGGGCCACCGGGTGCCCTCGGAGATGTTGTCGGTGCGTACCAGTTCGACCGTGTGCGGGTCGCAGTTGAACGACCAGGTCTCCTTCGCCCGGAAGGTGGCATCCAGCACGTACTTACCGGCGAGCTTGGTGGGGGCGAACTCGAAGTACATGCGGTCGACGTAGCCGCTGCCGCAGGAGTAGCCGTCCGCCGTGCCGCACTTGCCGACACCCTTGTCGCCGTCGAACATCCAGAACTCGTCGCCGTCGGAGGACAGCTTCGTGCGCTCCGAAACGCCCAGGCTCACCGACGGGTCGATGTAGACGGGGTAGACGGTGTCCTTGCCGCGCAACAGCTCCAGGTCGGGGTGAACGGCGACCGCTCCGTCGTCGACCTTGACCGGAAGCACCGCGGTGGCATCGCCCTCCCCCGGCTGCGACGGGTCGTCCTGCGCCTGGCCATCGGCCGGCACCGGGGTGTCCGTGCGCATCAGTTGCGTCTGCGGGCCCGACTCGCGGTCACCGGCGGAGTCCCACATCTGGCCCGCCGGACCACGGAAGACCGCGTTGCCGTCGTCATCGATGGCCCGCAATCCCCCGCCGGCGCCCGGCACCACGGACAGACCGTCCCCGGACGCCGTGAGCCTGACCTGCTCCAGGGCGGGATTCTGCGCCGCCTCGGGTGTCTTGACGACCAGGACTTCCCGGTAACTCTCGGCGGTAGCTGTCAGCTGCAGGTCCACACCGTCAAAGACGTTCGCATAGGTGGCCGTTGCGCCATCGAGAGTCGGCTCCGGCAGTGCGCCAGCCCAGCCCAGGGTGATCGACCGTCCGTCTTTGCCCAGACGGATCATGTCCGATCCCGAACCACCGCCGGAGAAGGACAGGTCCACCACAGCGCCCTTGGGAACAACCCGGCCGCCAGCACGGCGCTCCAGCACCGGATCCACCGTGCCCCAGCCGCCGTCCTGTTCCTTCACCCGCTGAGGTGTCGTGGACTGCGTCAGCGTGAACGAGCCGTCCGGATTCGCCTTGGTCGTGGAGTACTCGGTCCGGTCCGCCGTCACCTCCACCGACTCACCCGACGCCTCAGCCCGCGCAGACGCGGTGGGCTCATCCACCGCCCCGGAATCGGCGGCCGCAGTCGCCGGCAGCCCAACTGCGGCCGCAGCAGGCAGCCCTGGCAGTGCTGAGAGCACCAACGTGGCCGCGACACCGCCCCAAAGCCAGGAACGTGATCTTCGCGGTCTCCCCGCTGGCGTCACACCAGCCCGCTCAGGCCTCACCGAACCCCCCATGTATGGATCTTGTAAAGGTCCTGGAAAGGAAAGATCCGGTTACCGACAGCAGTCAATCCACTGTGAAACTGATCACGCAACAGGGCTCAATGTTGCCCTGACCTGCAGAGATAAATCCGGCCACAGATCCTCGAGGGCAATGCAGGGCATTCACAGAAACATCAGGCACAGAGGAAGACGACGAGAGACTGGCGGCCAAGCCCCCGTGGGACGGCCGGGACCTGACACTCCCTCACAGCCAGGCGGACCGGGCAGGGTGAGTTGGTACAGGTGTCAAGGCGCGGACCAGACCGCCCTCGCCACCCAGGGCCGCGCCGTGACCCTGCGGGCGATGCACAGAGACGGCCAGCGGGGTGCCCGCGCCGGTCGACGATCACGGCCGGCTAGGGCATGTCCGATGGGTCGTGTGAGCTTGCCTGCTGGCCGTCGCCGGATTTGGCGGCGGCCCGGGCGGCGGTGGCGAACCAGGCGCGGGGCTCCCTGATCGACCGCAACGCCCGCTGATCGCGCCAGACACGCACCGGGCCCGGTCCTCCGATGGAAGGGCCGGGCCATGGCAGGCACGAACCGGGTCAGCGGGCCTGGATGACGGTGATGGGAGCGTCGGGGCAGTCGTCAAGGACGGCCGCCAGGGCGGCCCGCTCCGCGGGATCGACGCTCAGGCACCAGCGGATCTTGTCCGCGACCCAGTCGGTGACGTTCTGGCAGCGGTAGCCGGCGGCTGGGGGAAGCCACGTGCTGGGGTCCTGGTCCGCCTTCGACCGGTTCGAAGCAGCCGACACCGCGATCAGCGCCCGGGCATCCCCGAGGTCGTTGGCATAGGCCTCCCGCTCCATCGCGCTCCACGCGTAGGCGCCGGAGTCCCAGGCCTCGGCAAGCGGGACCAGGTGGTCGATGTCCAGACCGCTGGGCCCCTGGATGTAGCGGTCGTCGTAGGGCGAGTACTACTCCCCTCCCGTGAGCGCGCACCTGGCGCCCTGCGCCGGGGCGATGACCGCTTCAGCCTTGAGGACTTCGGCGCGGGTGTTGCAGCCGTCCTTGTCGGCGTCGACCCAGTGCTTGAACTTGGTGCGCTCGTATCCGGTGCGGTCCTCGGCCTGGACGGACAGGCCAGCGAGGGCGTCCCGGACGGGCAGGGTCACGGTCTCACCGGGCGCGGCAGCAGCCGGGCTTGGGGCGGCATTGGCGGTCGTCGGGATGGGGAGCGGCCACCACGGCGGCGGTACGGGCGAAACGCACGAGCAGGAGTCCTCATCGGAGATCACAGCAAGTTGTGATCTTCGTAGCGGCCTCTGCCCTCGCCCCGCCCGGAGAAGGCCGCCGCTCTACCCGATCGAGCGGTAAGTCAGATGGTCGCCACGCACGGTTTGCCGCTGTGCACGGGTGGGACCCACGAGCAGGAGTACGGGATGCAGCGAGTGCCACCGTCGCTGTCATCAGCAGGGCCGACACTTCACTGCGCGCACGTGGGCCGGGCGCGCCCGTGCCTGCAGTGCGCTATGGCGCTACTGCTCCGCTCGTCGCAGAGCTGCTGGCTTCGTTCATGAGAACGGGTTCTGGCTCAACTCCGGTGCTGCTGCCCTTGAGCCAGGAGCTCGGCAAGCCTCTCGCCAGGGTCGCCAGGGTCGCCAGGGTCGCCAGCCAAATGATGCTCGGACCGTCCGGTCGGCCAGGTCGAGATCCCGTCGTCCACCCACCGCGGAACGACATGGAAGTGAAGGTGCGGCACCGACTGTTCCGAGCCTGGGCCGCTGGCGCTCAGGATGTTCACTCCTGAGGCGCCCAAGGCGGTCCTCATAGCCCCGGCCACGCGCTGGACCAGTGCCATCGCCGCGGCGAGAACGTCGGGTGGGGTGTCGAAGACGTCCGCGTAGTGCCGTGTGGGAACCACCAGAGTATGGCCGGGTGCCAAAGGATCCAGCGGGAGGAACGCGCAGGCCACGGTTTCACGAGCTACCCAGCGCGCAGTGCCTTCCTGGATGAGTCGGCAGAAGGTGCAGTTCACGCGACCCGAGCCTGCCACAGGTGGGACGGCGCTCGCCTGACGCCCAACCAATTCCGAATCCACTGAGGATCACTCGGCCGAACTGGGATCACAGACCTTGAGCCAGAGCCTGAGAACGGACAGCACTTCGACACTGGTTTGGGAAGCACGAGGCTCCTGAGGCCGGGACGGAATGTTCACGAGTTTCGACAGCACCGCGCTTTC
>NZ_JBEXYL010000209.1:0-6595 GCF_040630895.1 Streptomyces sp. NPDC005728 | reverse complement strand
TCTAATCACAATGGTTTGCCGCCTGGCGAATGCATTCGAACCGCATGTATTCCTACAGCTCGATGATCGCCGGGTACTTGCTCCCCCGGGCGCCACGAGAGTCCTTGGCGGTGTCTTCAGGCGCTGGACGGCGAGTTCACCGACCACCGCGCCTTCATGGTCCGGCACTACCTGGAGGAGATCGACCGCCTCCGGGCCACGGTCACGGCGTTCGACGCCCGGACCGCGGCCATGGTCGCCGGTCGCCAGCAAGACATTGACCTCCTCGACAGCATCCCTGGCATGGGACGTTTGACAGCGGAGATCATCATCGCGGAGATGGGTGGGGACATGGCCCAGTTCGCCACCGCCCAGCATCTCGCCTCCTGGATCGGGGTCTGCCCCGGCCAGAACGAGTCGGCCGGGGTCAGCGGGTCCGGTCGCATCCGCCCGGGCAACGGCAACCTCAAACGACTGCTCGGCGTCACCGCCATGGCGGCCATTCGAGACAAGAACCCCTATCTCTCCGTGTTCTACCACTGCATCGCCGGCCGCCGCGGCGGCAAACGAGCCCTGGTTGCCGTCATGCACAAACTGGCCATCGCGATCTGGCACGTGCTGCACGACAAAGTCCCCTACCGCGACCTCGGGGCCGACTACTTCAGCCGCCGTGATCCCGAACGCGCCATGCGACGCACGATCAAGGAAGCCAACAGCCTCGGCCTCACGATCCGCTTCGACCCGATCTCAGCCTGACCTGCGAACTACACGTCGTTTTCGGACCAGACCCGCTGGATACTGTGGCGCGGTGTCTGTCATGGCACTGCGCTATTTGGGGATGTCCGCCGGGCAGTTTGTGGCTCGTCGTCAGTCGGGGGCTGATTTTCACTGAGGGTTGCCGTCCGGGGCATCGGTGCCGTTGAGGGAATTGATGCCGTCAGGCGGAGGGTTGTTGCCTGTTTGGTGAGCCTCGGCAGGTTCGCCGCTGTCCTGCTCGTCAGTCTCGTCGAAGGGCTCCTTGGTGGGGGTGCTGTCTGGGGCATCGGGCGCGTTGAGGTAGAAGCTGCCGTCAGGTGGGAGGTTCATGTCTTCCGTGGGGTCTTGAGAAGAATCGTCGCTGTCCTGCTTGTCGGCGGTGGGGAAGACCGACATGTCGGTGCCGATCTCGGCGAGGATGACCTGCGCGGTGGCCGGTCCCACCCCGGGGATCTCGTCCAGACGCTCGACATCGGTCAGCGGCATCAGCATGCCCTGCCCGGGCCCGTCGTCGTCCGTGTCACTCGTGTTGCCCGTGGTGGTCGACAGGTCGCCCAGGCGGGTGGTGATGCGGGCGGTGAGCTTGTCGATCTGCACGGTGAGGTAGTCGACGGTGTCCAGCAGCATCCGCAGCATGAACGCGTGGTGTTCCTCGAACCCGCCGGCCAGGGCCTCTTCCAGCGCGGCGGGAGAAGCCTTGATCGTGCCGTGCGCCAGGCCCGCCAGGGCCCTGGGGCTGCGCTCGCCCGCGATCAACGCTTCGAGCATGGCACGGCCGGAGACCCCGAAGATGTCGGAGATCACCGTGGACAGCTTGATCTGCGCGTTCTCCAGGAGCTTCTCCGCGCGCTGCTTGTGCCGGGTGCGCTCGTGGGTGAGGACCGCGCGGGAGCGGGTCAGGTCCCGCAGCTCCCGCACGGGCTTCGGGGGCACGAACGAGGGCCGGAGCATGCCGCGTTCGGCGAGCTTGGCCAGCCAGACGGAATCGAGCTTGTCGGTCTTGGGGCGGCCGGGGACGTTCTTCACATCCCGGGCGTTGACCAGCCAGCATTCCAGCCCCCGTGCCTCCAGGAGGAAGAAGAAGGGCTTCCAGTACGTCGAGGTCGCCTCCATCACCACCCGGGTGATGCCCTGGCATATCAGGTGGTCCGCGAGTTCCAGGATCGCGCCGCTGGTCGCGGCCACGTTCCACACCCGCTGCACCTTCCGGCCGGGCTTGTCCTCATGCGGCACCCGCGTGCACACCATCCCGGACGCCTTGGCGATATCGATCGCCGCGACCCGCTCCACCAGCTCCGGACCCTGCTCGCTCTCCTCGGCAGCCGCATCCGCCACGGGCACGTGCCCCCTTTCCGGTCGTTCCGTCGTGTCATCCGTACAAGGCGGCGCCCGCCCCAATGGGCCACGGGGAAGACGAAGTCTGGCCGGCGTGCTCTACGGCAACAAGGCAAGGCCCCGCAGCGGCCCCTGCACCAGACTGACCTGCGGGCTTGGAGTCCCAACGAGCAACCGGAGTCGGCGAGCGGGCGCCAAGATCATGTTTTCACGCTGGCAAGGCGTTCCCCGACAGGGACCAGAAGGACTGACCTGGGCCTTTGGCCAGCCGGGACGGACGGACATGAACGACAACGACATCCCGGCCGTAGAACCGGTCGAGGACAAGCTCGTGGATGAGGTCGTCGAACGGCTGCTGGATCGCGCCGACGCCTCGGGTGCTGCCTGTTGGGTGAAGGCGGGCTGCTGACGGAGGTGACCCGGGCCGTGCTGGAGCGGGCTCCGGATGCGGAGATGATCGACCACCTGCGCGAGAAGGGCCTTGGGGTCGATCTCGTCTGCCGGGTGCTGGAGTTGTCGCCGTCCACCTATTTTGGGTGGCTCCGGCTTTCTTGTCCGTTGTGGCCGGGTCTTCGACTCCACGTCGGACGATTCACGGGTCTGCCCGCATGGCTGCAGCGGTCTCTGGCCCCGCGACTGAGCGAGACAGTCCGATCGTTTGCCTGGAATGGGTATCAAGACTGATGTGCCGGTCCGGTCGGCGGGAGTCTGCTTAAGTCGCCATTTCTAGCCTGGTGTGTCCGACCCGGGCGTCCTTCCCCCTCAGCGGGCCCCGTAGAGCGGCCCGGAAAGGAGTCTTGAATGTCCATGCGGATGCCCCGCGGGCATGTGCGTTCTCATCACCGGCGGGTCAAGGCCGCTGTAGTTGCCCTCGCTCTGACGGCGGGAGCCGCCACGTTCGCGGTGACCGCTATGGCGGACGAACCATCCGGCACCGGCAACGAGAGCGCCGTCACACAGAGCGCCGACGACGGGCTCGGCGTCGTCGGGGAGAGCGTGGAGTCGGGTGCCGACGACCGGTCCGGTACGGGCGGGGATTCTCCCGAGTCGGGCGCCGACGACGCCGCCTCGGACCCGTCCGGCGACGCAGGGGAGCCGGACGCCGGACAGCAGGCAGAGTGCGCGGAGCCGGACGAGGAGACTGACCAGCCCGCCAACTGCGCTCCGGACGAAAACAGCCGTGAGAGCCGGGCAGTTTGGGGGACCAGCGCATTCGAGAGTGGACCGGGCCGTCAAAAGGGACCGGGGCTGCCCTCCGCAAACGATCCCGGGGCGAACTTCAGCCCTGAACTGTACGACGAGATCGCCAACCTCAGCACCGCCGATTTCGTCCAGCTGCGTCAACAGGTCTTCGCCGTCAAGGAGGACGGTCCCGTCCAGCGCAGCTTCTACGCCAACGGATGCACCTACGTGCCCGACTCGGTGATCGGAACGCAGTCGACGTACGACGCCTGCCTGCAGCACGACTTCCGGTACACCGTCGGCCCGAACGTCTACAAGGACGACCCAGACGGCGAAAAGACTGACAAGGAGAACGCCGACCTCCAGCTGGGGAACAGTATCCGCGGGGATAACACATCGGGGTTTCCCAATTCGAAGGGGGGCCTGTTCGAGACCGCTGTTCGGTACATGGGCCACGGTCTCCGCTACCCCACCCCGACCAAGGGCGCGCCCATAACCACGACCGAAGAGCTGCTCTTCCTTGCCGAGAACCCGGACCAGGTGGGAACCGACTGACGGTTCACCGCGGCACGAACGGCCCGCTGTCCGGGGAGTTACCGGTAGTTCGTTAATTCCGGCGGTAGAGACACCTCAGGCACTCAACATGTCAAGCAGCTGCAGCGAGGGCGGTCGGAAAGGCCGTGCGTTCATCGAACAGAGTGTGGTGCTGAAGGCAGTAGTAGAGCTGCCCAAGCATGCGGTTGAAACAATGCCACGAAGTTAGGGCTGGCCCGGCATCGTCAAGAGCGTTCGTGGTATGGGTAGTTCGGGGATTTGGGACGGGATCTCCTGGTAGGAGGAGAGCCGACCAAGACTTCTTCGGTACAGAGGATCCCGTTGTCTAGCCAGTCCGCCACCCGCACCCTTACGCGCACTACGACCGTTGCCGCCGGCGCCTTTGCTCCCGGTCACCTCGGCGGATTGACCCAGTTCCTGCCTTTCGAGTTCGTCGACGACGTACTCGAGCAGACCAGAACCGTGCAGCGGCGCGTGCGCGCCCTTCCGTCCCGGGTCGGGATCTACTTCGTGCTGGCTTTGGGACTGTTTCCTGGCCTGGGCTACCAGCGCGTGTGGAACAAACTCGTGGTCGGCCTGTCCGGGCTCGACCTGCCCACCCCTTCGGAGACAGCCCTTCGCCACCTGCGCAAACGCCTCGGCCCGAAGCCCTTGGAGCTGCTCTTCAACGTGCTCGCAGTGCCGCTGGCACGCCCTTCAACACCGGGCGTGTGCTACCGGCGCTGGCGGACCGTCGCCTTCGACGGCTGCAACTCCCTCAAAGCCCCCGACCTACCACGCATCCGGGCCCTGCTCGGCAAGGTCCGGCACCACTGGGGCATGTCCGGCTATCCCTCCTTGCGGCTGACCGTGCTGTGCGAGACCGGCACCCGCGGCCTCCTCGGCGCCGTCTTCGGCCCGTCCGAAGCCGGTGAGATCGTCCAGGCAACCCGGCTGCTGCCGCGGCTGACCTCGCAAATGCTGCTGCTGGCCGACCGCGCCTACGACGGCGACGAGTTCCTAGGCCAGGTCGCCGACACCGGCGCCCAGTTCCTGGTCAGGCTGTCGGCCCGCAGGCGCCCCGCGGTGATGGCGGTTCTGCCCGACGGCTCCTACCTCACCCGCTTCCACCACGTGCGTGTCCGCGTCATCGACGCAGACATCACCGTCACCACCAGCGGAGGTCAGACCATCACCGGGCGCTACCTGCTCGCGACCACGCTCACCGACCACCGCCGGGACCCCGCCGACACTCTCATCCGCCTCTACCACGAGCGCTGGGAGATCGAGACCGCCTACTACTCGCTGCGGCACACGCTGCTCACCGGACGGGTCTTGCGCTCCCAGGACCCGTCCGGCCTCGAGCAGGAGGTCTGGGCCCTGCTCACCCTCTACCAGGTGCTGCGGATGGCCATGACCGACGCAGTGGAAGGGCTTCCCGGAGCCGACCCGGACCGGGCCAGCTTCACCGTCGCTCTCCAGGCTGCCCACGACGAGGTCATCAGCGCCGACCACATCGTGTCGGAACGGGAGGGCGGCACAGGCCTAGCGGCGGCGATCCGCTCGGCCCTCCTGCCGCCCAGACGGGCACGCACCAGCGCCCGCAAGGTGAAATGCCCGACCTCGCGTTACCCGGCGCATCCGACCAGCGGACACCCCCTGAACAGCCAAAACGTCACCAGCCTCGCCGTTGCACTTCGCACTCAGCCGACCTCAGCCCGACCCGCTGGGCACGGCGGACAACGCAACCAGGTCCTGCAGATCATGCGCACCGCACCCAGCCGGATCTGGTACGCCCGCGACCTTGCCGCAGCCCTCGGGATCACCACCCGCTACGACAGCTTCTACGTCCAACTCGGTCGCTGGACCCGCGAAGGACTCCTCAGCAAGGTCGCCAATGCCACCTACACACTCGCCACAGACTGGCTGCCGACCGACGCTCAACCCCTGAACCAAGAACGTCCTTGACGATGCCGGGCCAGCCCTAACTTCGTGGCATTGGCGGTTGAAAAGATTGCGCTGTGCCGCGGCGTGCCAGTCTCCGTGGTCGTCGCGGCGTCGCCGGTAGTGGGCCTTGGCGCCGGGCGAGGCCGTGATGGAGGCGAAGGCCCAGAGGTAGCCGGCGTGGTTGAGCCGGTCGTTCTTCACCCACCGCCGGGTGATGCTCGACTTCTTGCCGGAGGCACGGGTGATGGGCGAGGCGCCGGCGTACGCCTTCAGACCGCGGGCATCCGCGAAGCGGGACCGGTCGTCTCCGATCTCGGCGAGCACCCGGGCGCCGAGCTGGACACCAAGGCCGGGGAAGCTGAGGATGATCTCAGCGTCCGGGTGCTGAGGGAAAGCCTCTTCGACCGCCTCGGCAAGGTCGTCGGCGGCGGTGCAGGCGGCCTCCAACTGGACCAGGAGCGCGAGCATTTGCTTGCCCAGCGCGTCCTCGACCAGCGGCGGCTGGTGAGCATAGTCGTTGCGGAAGACGCCACGGAGCCGGTCAGCTTCGGCTGTGATGCCGCGCTTGCGGCCAGCCCGCTTGAGCGCGGCCTCCAGCTGCGTGCGGGCGTCTCCGACGGGCGCACACGGAAGGTGAACCGGGCATACCCGGCCTCCTCCGTGATCGCTCCCGTCGTCATGCACCCGAACCCACCCGGGGGGACTGACAGTTGGGCTGCCTAACCCAGTCGTCGGGTGGACGCCGGATCGCCCTGGCGGCGATCCGGCTGCCTCTGCCCTGCTCCGCAGGAGTCCGATTCCTTCCCGGCCCCAAGCCATCGCCCGCCGCTGCCACTACCGAAGAAGAAACAGCTCAAAACAC